>DAOTWL010000028.1:0-27557 GCA_034435875.1 Anaerolineae bacterium | reverse complement strand
TTTGCCTCTTGAAAACCGAGCGTTCATACAGCCGTAGGGGAACGGTTTGTCTGCCTGGATAACCGGTTTCAGGCAATAATCCGCCTCCCTCACCTGGAAACATCCAGGTAAAATGATAGCCGCTTGCGGACTGCGAGACTCAAATTCGGCAGACCGCCCGGATCAGCGGGGCCATCACTTGCTGCAGGGTTTGGCCTGGAGCCAGGCCGACCCGGATCCACAGGCCCAGATTCCATACCGCCTGAGCCTGCGTAGCCCGACGCCAGAACGCTCCACTGCCTTCCCGCTCTACCTGGAGTTCCCGTTGAAGCTGTTCCTGAAGGGCCGGGTCGTGTTGGGCCGCTCTCAGCAAGCTGTACACCACGGCGACCAGGGCGACATATCGTTCAATGCCCCTGAAGTCCCGGAGCTGATACCGATCCAGCCCTTCCGCCTTCCCTTCCTCGTGATAGACTTCAACGGGCCAGCGGTGGCGCCGAATCCGGGTGATCCCCGCCGCCTGCCAGACCAGGCGATTGCTGATGAGAAAAACGGGCGGGTCGGACAAGTCCGCTTAGAGAAGCCGCACTCTTTGCCTGTCCCGGGAAAGGAGGTGATCGCAGAGGATGATGACTTCCTGCTACTTTCCCCATGTGCCGCGATGCTGTATCTATCCCTCATCAAATTCAGCCGGTAAAGGAGGATCCCCATGAAACGCGTTCCCATTGCCCTGACTCTGCTGCTGATGGTCGCCCTTGTGGTCGGCTGTGCCCGGCCGACGCCGATGCCTACGCCCACCCCTCCGCCGCCCAAGCCCACCGAGGCCCCTACGGTAGCCGCGCCGGCCACGGAGGCCCCAACCCCCACCCCGGTCGTCAGGACGGCGGTCATCGGCTTCACCGCCTCTCAGACCGGGAAACTGAACGTGGAATCCACCCGCCAGATCAACGGCCTCACCCTGTGGATGGAGCAGGTCAACGCGGCGGGCGGGCTGAAACTGGCCGACGGGTCCGTCGTCCTCTTTGAGGCCAAATTCTACGACGACGAGAGCAACAAGGACCGGGTGCAGGAACTCTACACCCGCCTCATCAACGAGGACAAGGCGGACTTCCTGATCAGCCCGTACTCCAGCGGCCTGGCGGACGCGGCGGCGGTCATTGCCGAGCAGTACGGCAAGATTATGATCACCACCGGCGCCGCCTCGGATAGCACCTACAAGAAGGGGTACACCCTGGTCTACCAGACCTACACCCCGGCCAGCCGTTACCTGACGGGTGCGTTTGACCTGTTGGGGGCGCTGGACCCCGCCGTCAAGAAGGTCGCCATCATCCACGAGACCGACAAGTTCTCCACCGATGTCTGCGACGCGGCGAAGGCCTACGGCGAGGGCAAGGGGTACGAGATCGTCCTCTTTGAGGGGTACGACAGCGGGACGGCCGACTTCGCGCCCTTCATTAACAAGATTCCCGCCGGGACGGAAGCCATTATGGGCGGCGGCCACTTCGCCGACGGCAGCACCTTCGCCCGCCAGTTGTACGAGAAGGGCGTGCCGGTGAAGTTCATTGCCCTGCTGGTGGCCCCGCCGGAGCCGAAGTTCGCCGAACTGGGCGACGCCGCGCTGGGCATCATCGGGCCGAGCCAGTGGGAGCCCCAGGCCAAGTACTCGCCCGAGGCCGCCAAAGCCGCCGGGCTGGAGTGGTACGGCCCCACGGTGGAGGAGTTCGTCTCCGCATACAAGGCCAAATTCAACGAAGACCCCTCCTACCACAGCGCAGGCGGCTACGCGGCGGGTCTCATCCTCCAGAAAGCCATTGAGGCCGCCGGGTCCCTGGAGACCGACAAGGTCAAGGCCGCGCTGGATGCGATGGCCATCATGACTTTCTACGGCGCGATCAAATTTGACACGTCCGCCGAGGCGCACGGCCTCCAGATCGCCCACACGATGGTCTACATCCAGTGGCAGAAGGACGCGGCGGGCAATCTGGTCAAACAGGTGGTCTGGCCGGCCGAGGCCCAGTCCGCCCAGCCGCTCTATCCCCTCTCCCGCTAGTCCCCTATCCTCCCGCAGGCCCGAGAGGGCCTGCGGGAGGTTTTTCTTAAGGAGGGACGTATGCTGGCCCAAATCCTCGCTTCGCTGGTGGACGGCATCCTGCTGGGGTTTGTCTACGGACTGGCCGCGATGGGCCTGAGCCTCATCTGGGGCGTGATGCGGGTTATCAACCTCAGCCACGGCGCCATTATGGCGCTGGGGATGTTCGGCATCTACCTGGTCTTCACCCACCTGGGGTTGAACCCCTATCTGGCCCTCCTGCTTCTGGCACCCATCAGCCTCCTTTTCGGCTTCCTGGTCTATGGCGTGGCGGTCCACCGCATTATCAACGCCCCGCACCTCTCCAGTCTGCTGGCTACGTTCGCCGTCAATATGATGGTCATCGGTATCGGGACGGCGGTCTTCACCACTTCTCTCTACAATGTGAATTTCTCGCTGGGGACGGTGCGGGCAGGGGTCCTGGCGCTCCCCGGCACCCGGCTGGCGGCGGCGGCCGCGGCCGTTCTGATCACCGCCGCGCTGTATCTCTTCCTGTACCGCACCCGGCCGGGGAAGGCCATCCGCGCCGTCGCCAACAACCGGGCCGCTGCCGCCCTGATGGGGATCCCTCCCGCCCAGACCCTGGCCCTCAGTTTCGGCATCGGCACGATGCTGGCCGCGCTGGCCGGTGGGCTGATCACCACCTTCTTCCCCTTCACCATCCTGAGCGGTAGCGGCTACCAGTCCAAGTCTTTCGTCATCTGCGTCCTGGGCGGGCTGGGCAACCCGCTGGGGGCCCTCTTGGGTGGCCTGATCCTGGGCGCCATGGAGGGCCTGATCCCCATCGTGATGCCGGTCAGTTGGGTGCCCGTGGTGGAGTTCAGCCTCTTCGTCCTCATCCTCCTCATCCGTCCCAGCGGCCTCTTAGGAGGACGGACATGAAACCCTGGCGTCAACCCGGTTTCTGGATCCCCCTTCTGCTGGTCCTGGTGGGCGGAGGCGTCGCGCTGGTCGTCCGCAAGGACACCCTCCGCGAGATGACCTTCACCCTGTTGATGTACGTTGCGCTGGCCTCCAGCCTGAACATCCTGATGGGCTACACCGGCTACGTCAACTTTGGCCACATCGTCTTCTTCGGGCTGGGTGGCTATACCGGCTTCTATCTCATCAGCCGGCACGGCTGGCACCTGGTCCCGGCGGCGCTGATGGGAGGGCTAGCCTCTGCGCTGCTGGCCGCGCTGCTGGGACTGGCGGTCCTGCGGCTGCGGGGGGCCTATTTCGCCCTGGCGACCATCGGGATCAACGAGGCGGCCCGGGCCTTTGTCAACAACTTCGGCCCCTTCGGCGGCCCCACGGGCCTCTTCGTCAACTTCGCCGTCTATCGGGAGTACGGCGGCGCGCCTCAGGCCCTCTGGCTGACCTACACCCTGCTCCTCCTCACCACACTGGTCGCGGTCGCCCTGAGTTATACCGTGAAGAACTCCCGCTTCGGGCTGGGGCTTCTGGCTATCCGGGAGGACGAGGACGCCGCCATGGTGATGGGCGTGCGCGCACCGAGGGCGAAGACCATCGCCTACGTCATCTCCGCCTTCTTCCCCGGCATCATCGGCACCCTGTTTTTCTTTAAAAATGGCAACGTGGAGCCGGGGGATGCTTTCCGGCTGCACATGTCCATTGAGGTTCTGGTGATGATTATGCTGGGGGGGAACGGGACCATCCTGGGGCCCATCCTGGGCGCGGCGGCCTACGAGCGGCTGCGGGGGTATCTGCTGACCAGTCCCCTCTTCAAGAGCCTTCACCTGGCCTTTGCCGGACTGGCGCTTCTGCTGATCGTCCTCTTTATTCCGGCGGGACTGGTCGGCTGGCTGCGTCGCCGGTTCCCTGTCCTGCGGCGATGGGTGGAGTAAGGAGGGCAGGATGATTCTCCAGGTAGAGAACGTCTTCAAACGGTTCGGAGGCCTGCAGGCCCTGCAGGACGTCAGTTTTGAACTGCCGGAAGGACAGATTCTGGGCCTCATCGGCCCCAACGGCGCCGGCAAGACGACGATGTTTAACGTCATCAACGGGGTCTATTCGCCGGAGAGCGGGCGAGTGATCTTCCGGGGGGAAGAGATTACCGGACTGCCGCCCTACGAGGTCGCCCGTCGGGGCCTGGCCCGCACCCATCAGATCGTCCGTCCCCTGAACGAACTGACCGTCCGCCAGAACGTGATGGTCGGCGCGTGCTACGGGCGGGAGGGGCTCTCGTACGCCGCCGCCGCCCGCGTCGCCGACCAGGTGCTGGAGCGGGTTGGGCTGGCGGAGCGGGCGGACCAACTGGCCGGGAGCCTCAACGTCGCCCAGAAGAAGCGGCTGGAACTGGCCCGCGCGCTGGCCTCTCATCCGTACCTCCTCCTGCTGGACGAGGTGCTGGCGGGGCTGAATCCGGCAGAGGTGGCGGCCATGCTGGACCTCCTGCGCCGGATCCGGGATGAGGGGGTGACCATCCTGATGATTGAGCACGTGATGCAGGCGGTGATGAACATCTCCGACTATGTGATTGTGTTGGACTACGGGAAGAAAATCGCCGAGGGCACGCCGCAGGAGGTGGCCAACGACCCGCGCGTCATTGAGGCCTACCTGGGCGACCCCAAACTGGCCCGGTGTCTGCTGGAGGGTGAAGAAAGCGACACCTGCCCATCATCGGAGAAGGGGGTATGATGAGCACGGTGCTGGAAGTCCAGGACATCGCGTCGGGGTACAACGAGGTTCAGATTCTCTGGGGGGTCTCCCTCCGGTTGGAGGAGGGGAAACTGACCACCCTAGTCGGCTCCAACGGGGTGGGGAAAACCACCCTCCTGCGGACCGTCACCGGGCTTCTCCGCCCGTGGAAGGGGAAAATCCTCTTTCAGGGGAAGGACATTACCCGTCTGCCACCGCACGAGCGGGCCAATGCCGGTATTGCCCTGGTCCCCGAGGGGCGGCAACTTTTCACCGATATGACCGTCGCCGAGAATCTGGAGATGGGGGCCTTTTCCCGCCGGGCAATTGCCCACCGCCAGAAGAATCTGGAGCGAGTCTTTGACCTCTTCCCCCGTCTGAAGGAGCGGCGGCAGCAGAAGGCGGGGACGCTGAGCGGTGGGGAGCAGCAGATGCTGGCGGTGGCGCGCGGGCTGATGGCGGAGCCGGAGGTTCTGATGATAGACGAACTCTCCCTGGGGCTTTCGCCCGTCCTCTCCCTGAGTCTCTTTGAGACGATGCGGCAGTTGCGGGCGGAGGGGTTGACCATTCTGCTGGTGGAGCAGAACGTCCATATGGCGTTGGCCATCAGCGATTACGCCTACGTCCTCAGCGAAGGGCGTATCTGGATGGAGGGGCCGGCCCGGGAGGTCGCGGCCCGGGAAGAGATCCGCCAGGCGTACCTGGGGATGTAGGGGCAACTCCGGGTTCCTCACCCCTCCCCCCGGCCCCCTCCCCTCTCCCGAACGGAGTTCGGGAGAGGGGAGGGAGTGGCCCGAAGGGCCGGGGGAGGGGTGAGGCCCCTCAGCCCCCTCCCTGAAGTTTGGCTTTTTGGGGGTGGGCTGTTAGAAAATCGCCCAAAATGGCCTCCTGCCCGGCCATCTTTTATCCCGCTGGCGAAAAGGCCAAACTTAAGGGGAGGGGGTGGCCCGAAGGGCCGGGGGAGGGGTGAGGCCCTACACAAAGGAGACAAGATGAAAGGTCCCCATCGCACCCTCTTTTACATCCGCTACTCCATGGGCAACTTCGCCAACACCATCGCCTACCAGGTCTTCGGCAACCGCATCCAGTTCTACTACGTGGACATCCTGGGGCTGAATGCGGCGGTGGCGGGCATCATCTGGACCATCTACGGGTTCTGGAACGCGATCAACGACCCGCTGATGGGCCAGATTTCCGACCGCACCCGCTCGCGGATGGGCCGGCGCGTCCCCTACGTCCTCTTCGGGGCCATCCCCCTGGGCCTCTCGTTCTTCTTCCTCTGGACGCCTCCAGGACACAGCCCCGCTGTACTGGCCGCGTATTTCTTCATCATCCTCTTCATCTTTGACGGCCTTTACAGCCTCACCTGGATCGCCTATACCTCCCTCTTTCCGGAAATCGCGACGACGGTGCGGGACCGGGTGAATCTCTCCGCCGCGCGGGAGGTGCTGGCGGTCATCGCCCTGTTGCTCTCCTACATCCTGGCGCCCATCCTGGCCGATACGGTGGGGTACATCTGGATGGGGGCCATCATGGGCGCGCTGATCGCCGCCGGGTATCTGGTCGCCGCCGTCGGCATCCGGGAGCGCCCGCTGGAGGAGGAGGCCACCGTTGGGTTGCTCCAGTCGCTGAAGATTGTCCTCTCCAGCCGTCCTTTCCGCTGGTTCTTGGGCGCGAACATGGCGAAGGAGTACATCTGGCTGGCCCTGGCCGCGACGCTCCCCTTCTGGCGCAAGTACGCCCTGGGCATCCTGGGCCCGACCGAAATCTTCGGGGTACAGATGAATCCGGGGGACGTGGAGGCCATCCTGCTGGGGTTGCCCATTCTGCTGACTGCGCCCTCCATCCTGCTCTGGCGGCCCATCGTCCCCCGCCTGGGCTACCGCCGGGCCTGGATTCTGGGCAGTTTCGTCTTCATCCCCGGATTTCTGCTGATGACCTTCGCCCGTAACTTCTATATGGGCCTCTTGGGGACGGTCCTGGCTGCGCCGGGGCTGGCGGGGTCTATGATTATGCCGTTCCCCGTCCTATCGGAGATTGTGGACGACGATGCGGCCCGGCACGGCTACCGGCGGGAGGGCATCTTCTTCGGGATGAACGCCGGGATCATCAAACTGGCCTTCTCGGCGCAGGGGGTCCTCTTTGCGGCGGTGATGTCCGCCGCCGGATACATTGCCGGGAGCGACGTCCAGCCGGCCAGCGCGGTCTGGGGCATCCGCTTCCTTATCGGCATCACCCCGATCATTGCCTGCCTCATCATCGCCTGGTGCATGTACAAGTACCCCCTGGGGCGGGCGCGCGCGGTGAAGGGCGCGCCGGTGCCGGAGGCCGTCGCGTCGGGGGGCGAGTAGGTCCGCAGGAGCGCCGCCACACCCCCATTTTCCCCAACCCAGGAGGATACCATGCCATTCCCCAAGCAAGGCCGTCCCAAAGAAGAAATCTTCGCCGAACTGGAGCGCTTCAAGGCCCGCGACCTGGACTGGAGGGCCGGGCGGGTCTGGGCCTACGTCTATAACCCCGGCGACGAGGTCCGCGAAGTGGTCAACCGGGCCTACACCATGTTCCTCACCGAGAACGCCCTGGACCCCACTGTCTTCCCCAGCCTGCTCCGGCTGGAGACGGAGGTGGTACGGACCGTCGCCGACCTGCTTCGGGGCGACGAGAATGTCGTCGGCCACATCACCACCGGCGGGACCGAGAGCAACATGCTGGCGGTGAAGACGGCGCGGGATTGGGCGCGCGCCCACCGCCCCGAAGTGGCCCAGCCGGAGATGGTCCTCCCCATCACCGCCCACGCCTCCTTCCATAAGGCCGCCCATTACCTCTGCGTCCGGCCCGTCGTGGTGGACGTCAACCCCCGCACGTTCCAGGTGGAGCCGGAGGCGATGCGGGCCGCCATCACCCCCAACACCATCCTCCTGGTCGCCTCCGCTCCCAACTGGTCGCAGGGGGTGATAGACCCCATCCCCCAAATCGCCGAGATTGCCCGGGAGAAGGGGTTGCTCTTCCACGTGGACGCCTGCGTGGGCGGGTTCTACCTCTCTTTCCTGCGCCGGATGGGGGTTCCCGTCCCCGATTTTGACTTCGCCGTGCCGGGCGTCACCTCCATCTCCGCCGACCTGCACAAGTACGGCTACGCGGCCAAAGGGGCCTCCACCGTCCTCTACCGCAGCAAAGAGATTCGCCGCTATCAGTTGTTCGCCTGCGCCGAGACGACCGCCTACACCCTCATCAACACGACGATACTGAGTACCAAGTCGGGCGGGCCGATGGCCGGGGCCTGGGCGGTGCTGAACTACCTGGGCGAGGAGGGCTTCTGCCACATCGTGCGGACGGTGCATGAGGCGACGCAGCGGCTCATCCGGGGCATCAACGAGATTCCGGAACTGCGCGTCCTGGGGGAACCGGTGATGTGTCTGTTCTCCTTCACGTCCGACCAGATTAACATTTTCCAACTGGCGGACGCGATGGCCCGGCGCGGCTGGTACATCCAGGCTCAGCCGTCCACCCCGGTCACCCCCCGTAGCCTGCATGTCTCGGTGAACTACGGGAACGCGCACCAGGTGGACGCGCTGCTGGCGGACCTGCGGGAGGCGGTGGAGGAGGTGAAGCGGGCCACGCCGATAGATACGGAGAACGTCCGGGCGATGGTGGCCTGGGCGCTGGCCAGCCCCGACCCGCAGGAGGCGTTCCGGCAGTTGATGGGGACGGTGGGCATTGAGGGCACCGAACTGCCCGAAGAACTGGCCCTCATCAACGAGATTCTGGACCTGCTCCCGGACCCGCTGGCGGATGCCCTGCTGGTGGAGTACTTCAACAACCTCTATGTCTGAACCGGATTTCTACTGCCCTCACTGTCAGCGAACGTATCCCCCCGACCCGACCCGCGTGCGCTGCGACTGCGGTGGGGTGCTGGACCTGCGCGGCGCGCCCACGCTGGACCCGGCCCGAATCCGGCGGGACGACTTCACCCTCTGGCGCTACCGGCAGGCCCTGCCCATACCGCCGGATGTCCCTCCGGTCACCCTGGGGGAAGGGATGACGCCCCTGGTGGAGGCCCGCTGGGGGGACCTCCCCGTCTTCCTGAAGTGCGAGTTCCTCAACCCCACCGGCTCCTTCAAGGACCGGGGGACAACGGTTCTGGTGACGGCGCTGGCGGCGGCAGGGGTGGAGCGCGTGGTGGAGGATTCCTCCGGCAACGCCGGGTGCAGTCTGGCGGCCTACGCGGCCCGCGCCGGCATCCGCGCCACCATCTACGTCCCGGCCCACGCCTCCCCCGGCAAGCGGGCCCAGATTGCCGCCTACGGGGCCGAACTGGTCGCCGTGCCCGGCCCCCGCAGCCAGGCCGCCCAGGCCGTGCTGGAGGCCGCCGCCTCGGGCGCCGTCTACGCCAGCCACGTCTACCATCCCCTCATCCATGCCGGGATGAAGACCGCCGCGTACGAAATCTGGGAGCAACGGGGCGGCCGTCTCCCCGACGCGGTCGTCCTTCCGGTGGGGCATGGGAGCCTGCTTCTGGGGCTGGCCCAGGGGTTTGCCGAACTGGGGGGACGGATGCCCCGCCTCTTTGGGGTCCAGGCGGCGGCCTGTGCCCCTCTGGCGGCGGCATGGGAGGCCGGCGCCGCCGACCCTCTCCCCGTCCCGGAGGGAGAGACGGTCGCGGAGGGGGTGCGCATCGCGGTGCCCGTGCGCGGGCGGGCCATCCTGGAGGCCGTCCGCAGAAGCGGCGGGGCCTTTCTGGCGGTGACGGACGAAGAAGCCCTGAGGGCCCGGAAACGTCTGGCCCATCAGGGCTTCTTCGTGGAGCCGACCTCCGCCCTGGCCGTCGCCGCGCTGGACCGCCTCCGCCCCCACCTGGAAGGGACGGTGGTGGTCATACTGACCGGCAGCGGGCTGAAGTCGCTATCGTAGCGCAAGATTTATCTTGCGCCCTGCGCTCTGCGTCTTGCCCCCTACGGCACCAGCACAATCTTGCCAAATTGCTCCCCCCGCTCCATCAGTTCAAACGCCCGCTTCCCCTCCGCCAGCGGCATCACCCGGTCCACCACCGGCTTCAGTTTCCCGGCCCAGATGAGGGCCATCACGTCCCGGAAATCCTGGTGGCTGCCCATCGTGGAGCCGATGAGGCTGATCTGCTTGCCGAAGATGAAGCGGATGTCAATCTGCGCTTCGGGACCGGAGGTGTTGCCGACGATGACGATACGGCCACCCCGGGCCACCACCCGCATGCTCTGGGTCAGTGTCGCCCGCCCGACATTGTCCACCACCACATCCACCCCGCGCCGGTCGGTCAGTTTGTAGAGCGTCTTCGGCCAATCGGGGTCCTCCCGATAGTTGAGGACGACGTCGGCCCCCAGTTCCTTCGCCCGGGCCATCTTCTCCTCGGTGGAGGTGAGGGCGTAGACGGTAGCCCCGGCCAGTTTGGCAATCTGAATGGCCATAGAGTTGACCCCACCGCCGGCACCGACGATGAGGACGGACTCCCCCGCGCGCAGGCGGGCCCGGTGGATGAGCATCCGCCAGGCCGTCAGGGAGACCAGGAGCGGCGCGGCCGCCTGGGGGAAGTCCCACCCCTCCGGCATGGCCATCAGGTTGCCCGCCGGGACGGCCACGTACTCCGCCTGCCCGCCCCGAATCTGCTCCCCCAGAATGACGTACCCCGGGCTGACGGAGTCCTCCCCCCGGCGGGTGTACTCGTCCTCGGTGGTAGAGACACCGGGGTCCACCACCACCCGCTGGCCCACCTCCCACCCGGAGACGCCCTCCCCCAAGGCGACGATTTCCCCAGCGATGTCCGCTCCGCACCAGTGGGGCATCTGCAGTTTCAGCCCCGGCCAGCCCCGGCGCACCCAGATGTCCAGGTGGTTGAGCGCGCAGGCGCGCACCCGTACCAGCACCTCCCCCGGCCCCGGCTGAGGGTCGGGCACGTCCTCGTACCGCAGCACGTCCAGGTCTCCGTGTTCGGAGAAGCAAAGCGCTTTCATAGGATTCCTCCGCTTGACAGATTAACGGGTCGGCCTTATTATTGTACGGGAAATCGGTAGAAGCGCAATCAATTGCAGGACGCAGATGAACGCAAATTAACACAGATAAAATCTGCGTTTATCTGCGTTCTATCCTTCGTCAATGAAACACTGGCACACCCTGGAACTCCCCAAAATCCTGGAGCGGCTGGCGGCCCATGCCTCCTTCTCCGTCGGGGCCGAAAAGGCCCGGGCCCTGACCCCCAGCACCGACCCGGCGGACATCCGGGAGCGGCTGGCGACCACCACCGAGGCCCGCCGTTTCCTTTCCCTCCACCCCCAGGCTGACCTGGGCGGTGCGCGGGACGTCCGCCCTCTGGTGGAAGCCGCCCGGCGGGAAGCCATCCTGGTCCCGCCCGACCTGCAGGACATCGCTCAGACCCTCCAGGCCGCCCGGCGGCTCCGGCAGACTGTCGCCCGGCAGGAGGCGCACTTCCCCCGCCTGGCCGCCATCGCCGCCCGCCTGGAGCCCTGCCCCGACCTGGTGGAGGCCATAGAGCGCGTCCTGGATGAGCGCGGCGAGGTCCGGGACGACGCCTCTCCCGCCCTGGCCCGCATCCGCAGCGACCTGCGGGCCGTCCACGACCGGCTCGTCACCCGCCTTCAGCGCATCATCTCCTCCCCGGAGACGGCCCCCTTCCTCCAGGAGCCCATCATCACCATGCGGGAGGGCCGCTACGTGATTCCCCTCAAGGCCGACTTCAAGGGCCGCATCCGGGGCATCGTCCACGACCGCTCCGCCTCCGGCGCGACGCTCTTCATTGAACCCCTCTCCGTGGTGGAACTGGGCAACACCTGGCGGGAACTCCAGGTGGCAGAGGAGCAGGAAATCCGGCGCATCCTGGCGGACCTCTCCGCCCGCGTCGCCGCGCGCGGCGCGGAGATTCTGGAGACCGTGGACGCGCTGGCCGACCTGGACCTGGCCTTCGCCAAAGCCCGCTACGCCGACGCGCTGGACGCCGTAGAACCCCTGATGATGACCAACGGCGCTACCCAGAAACTTGTGGCGCAAGATTCATCTTGCGCTACGGGGCCCCGTGCTCCTCTCCGCCTCCTCCGCGCCCGCCATCCCCTCCTGGACCCCGCCACCGTCGTCCCCATAGACGTCATTCTGGACGGGGACACCCACGTCCTGGTCATCACCGGCCCCAACACCGGCGGCAAGACGGTGACGCTGAAGACCGTCGGCCTGCTGGCGCTGATGGCCCAGTCCGGCCTGCACATCCCCGCCGACGAGAACTCCGCCCTCCCCGTCTTCGCTGCCGTCTACGCCGACATCGGCGACGAACAGTCCATAGAACAATCCCTCTCCACCTTCTCCGCCCACCTGACCAACATCCTCTCCTTCATCCACCAGGCCGACGAGCATTCACTGGTCCTCCTGGACGAACTGGGCGCCGGGACGGACCCGGCGGAAGGGTCGGCGCTGGCCCGGGCGCTCTTGGAGACCTTCCGGCGGCGGGGCGCGGTAACCTTCGTCGCCACCCACTATCCGGAACTGAAGGCGTACGCGCAACTGACCCCGGGCGTCTGCAACGCCTGTGTGGAGTTTGACCCCGAGACCCTGCGGCCCACCTATCGTCTGACCATCGGCATCCCGGGCCGTTCCAACGCGCTGGCCATCGCCCGGCGGCTGGGCCTGGATGAGGAGATTGTCCGCCGGGCCGAAGCGCTCCTCTCCCCCCAGGAGCGCCAGACGGAGCACCTGCTGGCGGACCTGCACCGGCTGCGGCTGGAGGCGGTGCGCGCCCGGGACGAGGCCTCCGCCGTCCGCGCCGAGGCCCAGCGCCTGACCGAAGAACTCCGCCGCCGCCTGGCCCAGATAGACGAGGAGCGGGCCGCGATTCTGGAGGAGGCCCGTCGGCAGGCGCAGGAGGAACTGGAGCGACTGCGGGAAGAGGCCCGCACCCTGCGGCAGCAGTGGCGCAAGATGTATCTTGCGCCACCCGTAGCGCAAGATTTATCTTGCGCCACTGCCGAACTGGACCGCCTGGCGGCGGAGGTGGCCGAATCCTTCCCGGTACCGGAGCCCCTGCTCCCCACCGGCCCGCTCCGGCCCGGTGACACCGTCTGGGTGAAGTCGCTGCGGGCGGTGGGGGAGTTGCGGACCCTGGCGGACGACGAGGCGGAAGTCCAGGTGGGCCCCCTGCGCGCGCGGGTGCCGGTGCGGGAACTGGAGCGGCGCGCCCCGCCCGAACAGAAAGTGGAGCCGACGAGCGTCCGCTATCCCGCCCCCTCGGTCCCCCTCCGCCTGGACCTGCGCGGCCAGACGGTGGAGGAGGCGCTGGAGAGCCTGGACCGCTACCTGGATGCGGCGGCGCTGGCAGGCCTCCCCTGGGCCCACATCGTCCACGGCAAAGGGACCGGCGCCCTGCGCCAGGCGGTGCGGGATTTCCTCCGCCGCCACCCCCTGGTCCGCTCCCTCCGCCCCGGCGAGGAAGGAGAAGGGGGCGACGGCGTCACCGTCGTCGTCCTGGAAGAACCGTAGCGCAAGATTTATCTTGCGCACGCAAGCGAGGAGAACCGAATGTCATCCATCCATCTGGACGTTTGGCTCTACGGCCCCCTGGCCCGCTACGGCGGCGCCGAAGACCAGGGTTCTTATGCTCATCTGAACCTCACTATGCCCGAAGGGACCACTCTGGACAACCTGCTGAAGCACCTGGGCATCCCCTCTGAGGAACGGGGGATCGTGTTTGTCAGCGGTGCGCTGGCGGCCTTCACCGGCCTGGATGCCGGCCTGGATGGGGTCCTCAAAGACGGCGACCGGGTGGGGATTTTCCACGCCCGCACCATGTGGCCCTTCCAGTACCGCTTCGGCGCGGCGATGACCCCCCAACTGGCGGAGGCGCTGCGCCGCCGGGAGGACGGCGGCATCCGTCATGCCTACCGGGGTGGATAGGACCGTTATCAGCCTGTTTGGAGTGAATGAAGAAAGTCAAGAGGCATCACGTTCCTGCTGCCCCGCCCCTCCGCTTCCAGGAGGAACTGACCCGGGCCGAGCGGCTGATAGAACGGGGAGCATATCGAGAGGCTCTGGACATCCTGACCGCGCTGAATGAACGCTACCCCAACCGCCTCCGGCCGGAACTCCGCGCGCAGGCGCCTCGCGGGCGCCGAAGAACGTAGAGTTCTTATGTCCCTGGCATCTCTGGATTCTGCTCCCCGACGGGTCCTGATGTTCGGCGGGAAGGGCGGGGTGGGCAAGACCACCTCCTCGGCGGCGACGGCCCTCCATTTCGCCCGGCGCGGCCGGCGCACCCTGATCATCTCCAGCGACCTCACCCCGTCCCTATCGGACATCTTTGAGACCGAAATCGGCCCGGTGGAACAACCGATCCCCGGCGTGGAGAACCTCTACGGCCTGGAGATTGACCCGGATGAGGTAATGCGTCGCTGGAAGGAGAAGTTCGGGCCGGAGGTGTATGCCGCCGCCTCCGCGCTGGTGGACCTGCCGTACGACGAAGTGGTGGACTACGTGGCGATGGCCCCGGGCATCCAGGAGGAGTTTATGCTGGATTACATCCTGGAGCGCATCCGCGACCACCGCTACGACCTGATTGTCTGGGATACGGCGCCCGCCGGAGATACCCTCCGTCTCCTGGGCCTGCCGCAGCGCTTCCTGGAGCACCTGCGGGTGGCCCCCAGGGTCTATCTGGAGGTCCGCGATACCTTCAAACTCTCCCGCACCCCGTTCCTGGAAATCATTGAAAGTTGGAAGCAACTCTCTGAGCAGACCATCCGTTTCTTCACCGACCCGGAGAATGTAGAGTTCATCATGGTCACCATACCGGAGGCGCTGGGGGTTTACCAGAGCCGCCGGGTGATGCGGGACCTCCGTCGCCACGGCTTGACCGTCCGTTACCTCATCGTCAACAATGTCATCCGGGAGCCGGACTGCGAGTTTCACCGGCAGCGGTGGGAGATGCAGCAACGGTATCTCCGGCAGTTGCGGGAGGAACTGGACGGCCACCTGACGCTGGTGGAACTGCCCCTTCTTCCCTATGAGGTGAAGGGCGTTGACCGGCTGGCGGGGGTGGAGCGGTACCTGTTTCTGTAGGGCGGGCCATCAGGCCCGCCCCCGCAGGCGAACAGCCTGCGCCACAGGCCGCCAGGCCCGCACCCGCCAGGTCCTCCTGCGCGGCCGGGCAGAGGACATCCGCACCCTGGACCTGGATGAGGTGGAGGCCCTGCTGGAAGACCTGGACCTGCCGCCGCATCTGTACTCTCTCTGGAAGGTGTTTCTGGAACACCGTCATGCTACCTGAGGAGGTATAATGCCCGAAGAAACCCCTACCAACCCCTTCCTGGAAGAGGTCATGGCCATCCCCGGCGGGGAACGGCTCAAGGCCTGCATCCAGTGCGGGACCTGCGGCGGCTCCTGCCCTTCCGGAGAGGCCATGGACCATACCCCCCGCGAAATCTTCGCCATGATTTTGGCCGGAATGCGGGAGGAGGTCCTCAAGAGCAACACCTTCTGGTTCTGCGTCTCCTGCTACTACTGCACCATCCGCTGCCCGCAGGAGATTCCCATCACCGACATTATGTATCGCCTGAAGCAACTGGCCGTTCGGGCCGGCTACTACACCGCCTCCATCACCGGCTTCTCCGAGACCTTCGTCGGGCAGGTGGAGACCTACGGGCGCAGTTTTGAACTGGGCCTGGCGACCGGGCACTACCTCCGCCACCACCCCATCCAGAGCATCCGCATGTCCTCCCTGATGCTGAGCATGGTCACCCGGGGACGGATGTCCTTTACCCCGACGCGGATTCAGGGCATCCGCCAACTGCGGGCCATCCTCCGCCGGGCCAAAGAACTGGGAGGTGCATGGTGAGACGATACGCCTACTACCCCGGCTGTTCCCTGGAGCGCAACGCCGCTGCCTACGACGAGTCCTTCCGGGCCGTGGCGGAGGTGCTGGGCATAGAATTGGTGGAGATTCCCGACTGGAACTGCTGCGGCGCCACCGAGTACTTCTCCCTGAACCTCCTCCCCGCCTACGCGCTGGTCGCCCGAAACCTGGCGCTGATCCCCTCCGACCTGGACCAGGTGGTGGCTCCCTGCTCCGCCTGCTACTACAATATGTACAAAACCGACAAGAACATGGCCCTCTACCCCGAATTGGCGCAGGCGGTCAACGAGGCACTGGCGGCGGGCCACCTCCACTACGAGCCGGGGCGGGTCCGTTCCCGCCACGCGCTGGAGGTCATCATAGAGGACTTCACCCCCGAAGAGATTGCCGCCCACGTCCGGAAGCCCTTGCGGGGCCTGCGCCTGGCCGCCTACTACGGCTGCGTCACCGTCCGCCCCGCCGGCCACGATGACCAAGAGTACCCCACCCGCATGGAGCGCCTGCTGCAGGCCCTGGGCGCGACGGTGGTGGACTACACCCTGCGGGCCAACTGCTGCGGCGGCCACATGACCCAACTGGACGCCGATGCCGCCTACCGGATGATTTATTACCTTCTCTCCAACGCGGCCCGTCTGGACGTGGACGCGCTGGTGGTGGCGTGCCCCATGTGTCAACTGAACCTGGACGCCTACCAGGGCCAGGTCAACGCGCACTTCGGCCGCGATTTCCACATCCCCATCCTCTATTTCACCCAGATGATGGGCCTGGCCTTGGGGATTGCCCCGGAGCGGCTGGGCTTCGGTCAGGAGATTGTCTCGGCGGAACGGGTGCTGGAGAAGTTCCGCAACCCCCCGCCAGAAGAAGAGGCGGCGGAGCGCAGGCCGCGCCGGGAGAAGGCCGGCCTGCCGATGCCGGAATCGTTCATCGTCAGGCACGAAGCGCAGCGGAGTGCCGTCCAACGCGACGCCGCTTCGCTGCGTCGCTGACTACCAACGCCTGGATGTTCGTAGTCAGGCACGAAGCGCAGCGGAGTGCCGTCCAACGCGACGCCGCCTCGCTGCGTCGCTGACTACCAACGTTCGTCGTCAGGCACGAAGCGGAGCGGAATGCCGTCCAACGCGACGCCGCTTCGCGGCGTCGCTGACTACCAACGTTCGTCGTCAGGCACGAAGCGCAGCGGAGTGCCGTCCAACGCGACGCCGCTTCGCTGCGTCGCTGACTACCAACGTTCGTCGTCAGGCACGAAGCGCAGCGGAGTGCCGTCAACCAACCCATAGGAGTGCCCTGTGAAAATCGGCGTCTACATCTGCCACTGTGGGTCCAACATCGCCGGGACGGTGGACGTGGCGGAGGTGGCCCGCTGGGCCGCTTCCCTGCCCGACGTCGCCATCGCCCGCGATTACCGCTTCATGTGCTCCACCCTGGGCCAGGAACTGATCCAGAAGGACATCCGGGAACTGGGCCTGGACCGGGTGGTGGTGGCCTCCTGCACCCCCCGGATGCACGAGCCCACCTTCCAGCGGGCTGTCGCTGAGGGCGGCCTCAACCCGTACTACTTTGAGATGGCCAACATCCGCGAGCAGTGCTCCTGGGTCCACGACGACCCCGCCGTCGCCACCGAGAAGGCCAAAGCACTGGTAGAGGCCGCTGTCATGCGGGTGCGCCACCACCAGCCCCTCTTCGCCTCCCGGGTCCGCATCAACCCCGCCACCCTCGTCGTCGGCGGCGGTATCGCCGGCATTCAGGCTTCGCTGGAACTGGCCAACGCCGGATACCCCGTCTACCTGGTGGAACGGGAGCCCTCCATCGGCGGGCGGATGGCCCAACTGGACGAGACCTTCCCCACGCTGGACTGCAGTGCCTGAATTCTCGGACCCAAGATGACGGATGCCGGTCGGCATCCCAACATCACACTCCTGACCTACAGCGAGGTGGAAGCGGTCTCCGGCTACATAGGTAACTTCACCGTCCGCATCCGCAAGCGGGCCCGGTCGGTGGATGAGGAGAAATGTACCGGCTGCGGCACCTGCCAGGAAAAGTGTCCCACGAGGGTGGTGGATAGGGTCTACGAGGCCGGGCTGGGCTACCGGAAGGCCATCTACCGGCCCTTCGCGCAGGCGGTGCCGGCCGTCCCCGTCATTGACCGGGAGAACTGCCTCTGGTTCACCAAAGGGCGCTGCCGCCTCTGCGAGAAGGTCTGCCCTACTGCCGCGATTGACTACAACCAGCGGGATACCATCCTGGAAGTCCAGGTGGGCAACATCATCCTGGCAACGGGCTACGACCCCTTTGACGCCCGACGCATCCCTCAATTCGGCTACGGGCGCTTCCCGAACGTCTTCACCGCGATGGAAATGGAGCGGATGTGCAGCGCCGCCGGTCCCACCGGTGGGCGTATCGTCCTGCGGGACGGCGAGACGGTCCCCCGACGGGTCGCCATTATCCACTGCGTCGGCAGCCGCGACCGGAACTACCGCGAGTACTGCTCCCGCGTCTGCTGCATGTACAGCCTGAAACTGGCCCACCTCATCCGCCACAAGACCGGCGCCGAGGTCTACAACTTCTACATTGACATCCGCGCCCCCGGCAAGTTGTATGAGGAGTTCTATCACCGCATGCTGGACGAGGGCATCCGCTTCGTCCGGGGCAAGGTGGCCCAGGTGACCGACGCCGTCCGGAGCCCCGAAGAGGAGGGGCGGCTGGTCGTCCAGTACGAGGACACCCTCATCGGGCAGCAGCGGCGCATGGCGGTGGACATGGTGGTCCTTTCGGTGGGACTGGAGCCCCGGCACGATAGCCGGGAGGTCGCCCGCATCTTCGGCATCAGCACCGACGCCGACGGCTGGTTCCGGGAGAAACACCCCAAACTGGACCCGGTGGCGACGATGACCGACGGCGTCTTTATCGCCGGGTGCTGCCAGGGCCCCCGGGACATCCCCGATTCGGTGGCTCAGGCGTCGGCGGCGGCGGCGCGGGTCATGTCCCTCATCGGGCAGGGGGAGGTGGAGATTCAGCCCTCGGTGGCCGTGGTGGACGAACTGATGTGTACTGGCTGCACCCAGTGCATCCAGACTTGCCCGTACACGGCCATAGAGTACCTGCCCGATAAACGGGTGGCGCACGTCATTGAGGCTCTCTGCAAAGGGTGCGGCACCTGCACCGGGACCTGCCCGTCCAAAGCCATTTCTCTGCGCCACTTCACCGACCGGCAACTGGTCTCGGAGATGCTGGGGGCGATTTTTGCCATGCGGGCGGAGGAAGTGGAGGTGTAGCGCAGGCCTGGCGGCCTGCGCCACATTCTTCTAAATCCCAAGTGTTAGCACCATTGGGCGCTGAGCCCTATCGGAGGGAGGACGCATCGCCGGTCTGTTATCACTACGAATTGCACGAATTGGCACGAAAAAAGAAATTCGTGAAAATTCGTATAATTCGTGGCTAAAATAGCGATGGCGATGCTGTCGCATTCTTGTCTGTCCTGACAGAGGTTGAAGAATGAACAGCAGTCTCCGGGTCATAGAGGGCTTCCGGGCCCGCTTTGGCCGCGCGCCGTCCCTGGTGGTGCGCGCGCCGGGGCGGGTGAATCTTCTGGGAGAACACACTGACTACAATGAGGGCTTTGTCCTTCCGGTGGCGGTGGACCGGGCCGCATGGGTGGCGGCCTCCCCCCTCACCGACCGTACCGCCCGGGTGGCCGCGCTGGATATGGGCGGTGAGGCGACGTTCCCGCTGAACCCCGTCCCGCCCCGCCGGGGGGACTGGGCCGATTATCCGCGCGGGGTGGCATGGGCGCTGGGGGAACGGTTCGGCCCTCTCTCGGGCATGGAGGCCGCCCTGACCTCGGACGTGCCCATCGGGGCCGGCCTCTCCTCCTCGGCGGCCGTGGAGGTTGCCTTCGCCTGGGCCTGGAAGGCCCTCTCCGACCTTCCGGTGGAGCGGACCGAACTGGCTCTCCTCTGCCAGCGGGCGGAGAACGAATATGTGGGCGTCCGCTGCGGCATTATGGACCAAATGGCGTCTGTGTGGGGGCAGGAGGGGCATGCCATCCTGCTGGACTGTCGGACGCTGGAGGTGGAACGGGTGCCCATCCCGCCCGGCGTCGCCATCGTGGTGGCCGACACGCGGGTGCGGCGGGAACTGGCGGCCTCGGAGTACAACCGCCGCCGTCAGGAGTGCGAAGAGGCGGTGCGGATCCTGGCCCCATTCCTCCCCGGCATCCGCGCCCTGCGGGACGTCTCGCCCCAGGACCTGGAGCGCTACGGTCACCACCTGCCCCCTGTCCTGCGGAAACGGGCCCGCCACGTCGTCCATTCCAACGCGCGGGTGCTGGAGGCCGTCGCCGCCTTCCGGGCCGGGGACCTGGAGACGGTCGGCGCGGCGATGAAGCACTCCCACATCAGCCTGCGGGACGATTATGAGGTCAGTTCGCCGGAACTGGACTGCCTGGCGGAGGCGGCCTGGGAGGTGGAGGGCTGCTGGGGCGCGCGGCTCACCGGCGCCGGCTTCGGCGGCTGTATCGTCGCCCTGGTCGCCGAGGCGGCCGTGGACGACCTGGCCCATCATCTGGAGGAGGTCTATCAGGCCCGCTTCGGGCGCCGTCCGCCGGTCATCGTCTGTCGGGCGTCCGACGGGGCTGGGGTAGTGAAACGGGAAACGGGAAACGGGAAACGTGAAACGGGAATTTCGCCTTCTCCTGCCCTGCGTCGCGCTTCTGGTCTTCTGGGCGGTGGCCCTGCGGGGCCTGGGCGCGGCCAGTTTCTGGTACGACGAAATCTTCAACGCCGACCTGACGCTGAACCTTTCTACGGGTGAGGTCCTGCGCACTCTCCGCACGTCCCAGCCCTATCCGCCCCTCTATCTCCTCCTGCTGAAGGGGTGGGCAGGGGTGGCCGGTGCGCGGCCTGGCGCGCCGGGCCTGGGGCCGGAGGGGGGGCTGGAGACCCTCTTGCGCTTCCCCAGCGTCGCCGCGGCCGCGCTGATGCTGGCGACACTCCCCCCTCTGAGCCGGTATCTCGGAGGACGACGCCGTTGGGGAGGAGACCTGGGCTGGCTGGCCCCGTTTCTCCTGGCCTTCCATCCGACGCTCCTGGCGTACGCGCGGGACACCCGGATGTACACCCTCTGGGGCTTCTGGGTCCTCCTGGCCCTTCTCGGCCTCTTCTCCCGCCGCTCGTGGCTGTGGGGAGTGGCGGGGGCGGCCGCCCTGCTGACCCATTACTTCTCCTTCTTCCCCCTGGCGGCGGCCGCGCTGGCCTCCCTCCCCCGGCGGCGGCCCGGGCTACCGGCGCTGATAGCGCCCTTCGTACCGGCGACCCTCTGGGGCTTCTGGGCGCTGCCGGTGACCGCCGGATTCGGCAGTTTCGCCACCTACTCCCCTCCGACCCTGGCCGTCTTCCTGAACGAACTGGGGCCGGATGTGCTGACGGCCGGGGACTGGCTGGCGCCCCTCTCCCGCGCGCTGCCTTCTGGTTGGGGGTACGGGTGGCTGGCCGTCGGCGCGGCCGGTTGGCTGGTGGCCGCGTTTCGGTCCCACCCGGGCCGGGCTGGCGCGGCGTCACTGCTTCTGGGGGTCGGGGGACTCTTCGCCTTCTGGCAGATACGCCCCGTCCACGGCCCCCGCTACCTTTTCTGGACGCTCCCGCTGGCCGCGCTGGGGGTCGTTGCCCTGATGGATGAGGTCTATCGGCTGGGGCGCGCCGGGCGGTATGGGGGCCTGATCCTGTGTACAGGGGTACCGGTAGCCGTACTCCTCTGGAGTGCCCGGGCGACGGCGGCGATGCAGGCCGCACCGCGCACCGTCTGGTATCCGGATTTTCGCCAGGCGGTGGCCCTGCTGAACACCCGCGCCCGGCCCGGCGACCGGGGGCTGACGGTGGCCGCGCACGGTATCCAGGTCCTGCGGGTCTATCGGACGGCCGTCCCCTTCACCCCCGGGCCGGAGATCGGTCAGCGGGTGCGGCCGGAGGAGGGGGCGCGACGGCTGGAGGCCCACCGTCCCCCCGAAGGAGGCCGGTACTGGGTGCTCCTCTATCAGGACGACGCCGTGGACCCCGGCGGCGTCCTCCTGGGGACGCTGGAGGGGGCCGGCGGGTACCGGGTGGAGATGCTCTACACGCGGGAGGCCCGTCTCTACGCCTACGCGCTGCCGGAGGGGGCCCGTTTCCGGCCCCTGAAGCCGGAACGGGAACTGGACGCCGTCTTTGAGGGGGGGATTGCTCTGCGCGGCGTCGCCGTCCACCGGGAGGAGCGACTGGTCCCGGTTTATCTTTTCTGGGAACTCCTGGCCCCGCAGGGTGGCCCCTCGCTGACCGGTTCCGTCCATCTGACGACGCGGCGGGGAGAGCGGCCGATCACGCAACAGGACCGGCCGGTCCTGAACGAGTACTGGCCGCTGGCGCGGCTTCCGGTGGGGGAGGTCTTGCCCAACCGCTACGAACTGGTCATCCCGCCGGACCTGCCGCCCGGCACCTACCATCTCGGCGCGCTGCTCTACGACCCGGTGACCGGGGAACGCCGGCGTCTGGAGACCGGAGAGGACATGGTGGACCTGGGAGTCCTGGTATGGCGCTAAGACATCACACAAAGACACAAAGAAAATATATCTTTGTGCCTTTGTGTCTTTGTGTGAAAACGATAAGGAGGACCCGATGCTTCCGAACCTGCGCACCTATCACCGTCCTGCCAGCCTGGACGAGGCGATCCGGCTGATCCGGCCCCCCGCCGTGGTGCCGCTGGGCGGGGGGACCGTTCTGCTCCCCAGCCGCGACCCGGCCGTGAAGGAGGTGGTGGACCTGAGCCGATTGGGCCTGACATACATCCGGGCCGTTGAGGGTGGAATTCGCATCGGCGCCGTAACTCCCCTGCAACATCTCCTGGAATCCCCCCTGCTGGCGGAGGCGACCGGCGGTCAGATGGGCCCGGTGCTCCGCCTGACCGCCTCCCGCAACCTGCGCGGCCAGGCGACGGTCGGCGGGACGGTCGCAGCGGGTGGGCCCGAGAACCCGCTCCTGGTCCTCCTCCTGGCCCTGGATGCCCGCCTGACGGTCTACCGGCCGGGGGCCTCGTCCATCCCGCTGGAGGCGTTTCTGGAAGGCCGGGATGACCTTCTGCGGCAGGGCGCTCTCATCACGGAACTCCTCATCCCGTCCCCCCCTTCGCCCGGCCGGGTCGGGTTTGCCCACGTGGGCCGCACCCCCCGGGACCGGCCCATCGTCTGTGCGGCGGCGTGGGTGGACGTGGACGGCGGAGTCTGCCGGGGGGTTCGGCTGGCTCTGGGCGGGGTGGCCCAACGGCCCCTGCGGGCCCATGAGGCGGAGGCGTTCCTGCGGGGTCGCCCGCTGACCCCGGAGACCGTCCAGGAGGCTGCCGACCGGGCCGCCGCCCCTCTGAATCCCCCCGGCGACTTTCGCGGCCGTTCCGAGTACCGCCGGGCGATGGCCGCCGTCCTGGTCCGCCGCGCGCTGGAAGGAGCGTAGCGCAGGCCGCCAGGCCTGTATCCGCAGGCGAACAGCCTGCGCCACTGGCCGCCAGGCCTGTAAGGCCGCGCCAACGAGATACGGAGCCCGGAGCATGAAATGCAGAGTATGCCCGAAACACCGCGCGTGGTCTTTATGGGAAGTCCCTCTTTCGCCGTCCCCGCGCTGGAGGCCCTGGCGGGGGCGTATCCCGTCGTCGGGGTGGTCACCCAGCCGGACCGGCCCGCCGGACGGGGCTCCCGCCTCCGCCCCCCGCCCGTCAAGGTGACGGCGGAGCGGCTGGGCCTGCCCGTCTTCCAGCCCGAAAGGGTCGCCGCACCCGACGCGCTGGCGCACCTGCGCGCCTGGGCGCCGGATGTGGTCATCGTCGCCGCCTTCGGGCAGATCCTCCCCCCTGAACTCCTCTCCCTCCCGCCCCATGGCTGCCTGAACCTGCACGCTTCGCTGCTCCCCCGCTGGCGGGGCGCCGCGCCGATCGCCGCCGCCATCCTGGCCGGGGATACCGTCACCGGGGTCACGCTGATGCAGATGGACGAGGGGGTGGATACGGGGCCCATCCTGGCCCGGCGGGAGGAGCCCATCCGGCCCGACGACACCGCCGGCCGCCTCACCGAACGGCTGGCCCCCGTGGCGGCAGAGTTGCTGATGGAGGTGCTGCCCGGCTATCTGGCCGGGGAGGTCCGACCGGTCCCCCAGCCGGAAGAGGGCATCACCTACTGCCGCCCGCTGAAGAAGGCGGACGGCCGCCTGGATTGGACCCGTCCGGCGGCGGACCTGGAGCGACAGGTGCGGGCGGTGACTCCCTGGCCGGGGGCGTTCACCTTCTGGGAGGGGCAGAGGGTGAAGGTCCTGCGGGCGGCATCCCTACCCGAATGGTCCGGGCCGGAGCCGCCGGGGACGGTCGTCCCGCTGGGGGAGGGGGCCGCCGTCGTCGCCGGTCGGGGGGCCGTGCAACTGCTGGAAGTGCAGATGGCCGGGAAGAATCCGCTGCCCATAGAGGCGTTTCTGAGGGGCCGGCGGAATTTTATCGGAGCCGTGCTGGGGTAGCCGCCTCACCTCTCCCCCTGACCCCCTCCCCTCTCCCAAACTTCGTTCGGGAGAGGGGCCGGGGGTGAGGTAAGGGCCGGGGGTGGGGTGAGGACCTATGCCCCCGCCGTCGGGGCCGGGCAGAGCGCCGGGCGGGGCACCCGCATCCATTGGGTCAGCCCCAGGCAGGCCAGCGCAATCAGAATCCCCGCCAGGAAGGTGTACTGCGGCCCCACCGTCTCCCAGATCACTCCCCCCACCACCGGAATCACCACCGCCGCCACGTGGTTGAAGGTCTGCCCCAGCGCGACGTTCGGCGTAATCTCCCCCCGGTCCAGCGCAATCTTCTGGAAGTAACACTCCAGCGCGAAGGAGAAGCCGAAGAGGACGTTATCCGCCACGAAGAGGGCCAGCAGAACCAGCAGCGCCGGGGTGGCGGAGAGGGCCGGGAAGAGGGGCCACGACCCGATGCGGAACGCCGGAATCGGGAGGACGGTCGCGGCCAGGGCGGGTATCTGGGGAACCCACAGGTAGCCCATGAAAATCAGCGCCAGCAGGGCGAAGTTGACGGAGAGCACCGACCGTTCGCCGAAGCGGGCCACCACCTGTCCGAAAAACTGATTAAGGTAGGTACCCATCAGGCTGTTGAGCAGGTAAAGGACGGTGATGACCTGGGCGGGGACCCGGTACTCCCGGATCAGCAGATAGACGGCGAAGGTGGTGAAGATGTGGCGGCGGCTGCCGAGGAGGACGTTCAGGGTGTAGTAGAGCCAGTAGCGGCGGCGCAGGGGGGGACGACGGCGTTCCCGTCGGGCGGGGGCCGGGGCGGTACGGAAGAACAGGAGAAACAGCGCGCACGCCACTACCGCGATCCCGGCGGCCTGGAAGAGGCTCCGGTACCCCCAGCGGCCCAGCGTCCCCACGATGAGCAGGGTGCCCATGACTGACGCCGCCGCGCTCAGGCTGTTCAGCCGTCCCAGGACGCGCGGCGCCGCCTCCTGGCCCACCGTCATCAAGACCAGAGAAGAGTTGGCGGGCATAAAGAAGTGGAAGCCGGTGCTCATCAGGAACGATGCCGCCACCAGCGCGGGGAACCCGTGTACCCCCGCCGTCAGCCAGATGCCCACTCCCATCAGGAGCAGGGAGAGATGGGCCAGGCGGAACTCCGTCAGCAGGAGGGCCAGGAATCCGGCCAGGAAGCCCAGCAGGCCGGGGACCTCCCGGATGGCGTGGGTCAGGCCCATCTGGGCGGCGCCCACGCCGATTTCTTCCACTGCGAAGTTGTTGAAGGTGGATTCCCAGATGCGGAACCCCAGCGTCCAGACGAAGTAGCCGATGGCGACGGTGAGAAGGAGGGAACGGAAACGGTGCACGCTGGCGGTCATCGTGATTTGATGTACCGGCCCGTCATCGCATCGTAGACGTCGTAGTGCGCTTCCGAAGTGTAGGCGAGCCAGAGGACCGGATAATCGGCCAGTTCCGCGTCCACACCGGCCAGGTCGGCGTTGGTCCGCAGTTCCAGGTCTACGGGCGGCTTTCGGAACGGAATCTCGGTGGAATCCACCCAGCCCTCCAGGGGAAACGACGGGAGGCCGCTGAAGGCCATCAGATGGTCTTTCAACAGCGTGGCGCCCGAGCCGGCCCGCACGCAGAAGACCAGGGCCACCTCCGATGCCTCCGGGGGAGCCTTAAAGATGACCACCCAATGCTCCAGCCGGCCGTCGCTGCTGAAGCCTTTGTCGTCTTCCACCATGAAGGGGGAGCACTCCTCCCCGGCGTACCGGGAGTAGCGGGCCACGAAGACCAGCGTGGCCTTCGCCTTCCAGTCGGTGTTCAGGGCCGCGTAGGCCTGCTGGACGGCTTCTCGGGCGCTGAGCCATCCGCTGGGGGAGGGAGCGCCGGGTTTCGCTTCGGCGGGCGGAGCGAGTGTTGGAGGGGGTGGCTCAGCCGGTCGGGAGGGCGAGCAGGCGGCCACCGTCAGGACCAGTGCCAGTGTTAGCAGGAAGTGTTGGGTGCGCATGAGATTTCTCCTTAATCAAGTGATATGCATCAATTTAAGGCGGGTTTGGTTGCCCTCTCCCGCCGCCCGGGGCGCCGATTGGAAATCGGCCTCCCCTGGGTGCTCCCGCGCCAGGCGTCAACTTTCGTTGACGCTTCTCAGAACGTCGTTGATGCGCATGGGTAAAATTTCGCCTCACCCCTCCTCCACCGCAGCCGCCGGGGGTGGGGTGAGAAGTTGATCACCACCCCACCAGCAGCGCGGCCAGCAGGGCCGCCCGCTCTGCCAGGCTGGGGATGAAGACGTACTCGTCCACGCTGTGGGCGCCGTCGCCCCGCGCGCCCAGGCCGTCCAGCGTGGGGACGCCCATCGCGGCGGTGAAGTTGGCGTCCGACGCGCCGCCGGTGCCGTCGGCGGTGAGGGTCAAGCCGAGGCCGGCGGCAATCTCCTGCGCCCGCCGGAAGGGCTCCAGGGTGACGGGGGAGGCCTCCATCGGCGGGCGGCTCATCCCGCCCTCCACGACCAGCCGCGCGCCGGGCAGGACCGGCTTCAGCGCCTCGATCGCCGCCGAAATCCGCTCCCATTCTGCCACCGTTTTCACCCGCACGTCCACCCGGACCGACGCCCGGTCGGGGACGATGTTGGTGCGGGTGCCGCCCTCTATCCGGCCCACGTTGATGGTGGTGCCGGCCCCGTAGTCGGTCATCCGCTGCAGCCGCAGGACCTGGTGGGCCAGTTCCTCTATGGCGTTGATCCCCTTCTCGTGGTCGGCGCCGGCGTGGGCGGCCCGGCCCAGCGCGGTGACGACATATCGGCCTGTCCCCTTGCGCCACACCTTCAGCGCGCCGTCCGGCCGGGCCGGCTCCACGCAGAAGACCACCCGCGCCCGGGCGGCCTCCGCCTCTATGAGCGGACGGGAGGACGGGCTTCCCACCTCCTCGTCGGAGTTGAAGAGGACGGTCACCGGAAAGCGGGGGGAGAGGCCCATGGCCTGCAGGCCCTCCAGCGCGGTCAGGATGATGGCGGCGCTGGCCTTGTCGTCATAAACGCCGGGGCCGAAGGCCCGCTCTCCTTCCACCCGCCAGGGCCGCTCCGCCAGCGTCCCGATGGGCCAGACGGTATCCAGGTGGCAGAGGAGGAGGAACGCGCCCTCGCCGTCGCCCCAGCGGGCCAGCAGGTGGTCGCCCCAGCGCTCCTGGGGGACGACCGTCACCTCGGTGCCGGCCGCGCGGGCCCGTTCGGCCACGAAGCGGACCACCCGGTCCACGGCGGCTTTATCGGTACTGGGAGACTCTATTTCTACCAGTCCGCGCAGAAGGTCCAGCGCGGCGTCCGCCCGCCGGGCGAAGAAGTCAAGGAGATTGGACATCATTCCTCTTCGTTCCGTGCCTCGCTACGAACGTTCGTAGTCAGCCACGCAGCGCAGCGGAGTGGCGTCTACGGCACTCCACTGCGTTCCGTGCCTTACTACGAACG
>DAOTWL010000027.1:0-2417 GCA_034435875.1 Anaerolineae bacterium | reverse complement strand
GGAGGCCATAGTGGCCGCCATCCGGTCGGCCGTGCAGGGCGGGATGTACTTCAGCCCCGGTGTAGCGGACCTGGTAAAGGCCCTGCTGGAAGGCAGAGGCCCGGTGCAGTTGACGGAGCGGGAGCGGGAAGTGCTGCATCTGATAGCGGAGGGGCTGAGCAACAAGGAGATTGCCGCCCGTCTGAGGCTCTCCGAACGCACAGCGAGTTTCCATGTGAGCAATATCCTCAGGAAACTGGGTGCGGCCTCCCGGACCGAGGCGGTGGTGAGGGCGAAGGAGCGGGGGATGATCGGGTGAGGGGGGCCATACCTGTCAATTCTTACAGGTCGCGACCTGTAAGAATTTACAGTAGACAGCGGGCACAGGATGGGTTATACTGGAGATGCCACCGGTGGAAGGCCGGGGAGATTCCAGATCAGGAGGGGCAGAATGCGTGGGGTGAAGTTAATTTCGGCGTTTGTTCTAATGGCATTGGTGTTCAGTGCTGTGCCGGGTATAACATCGGCTCAGGAACCACTGCCGCCTCTTCTTGAACGGGACAGCTTGGTAGTACCGCGTACTCCAATGAATCAAATCAGCGATGGAGAATTAGAGGCTTTAGCCGATCTAATCATCAATGAGAAGATATCTGTGGAGCAAACCCGAATACTTCTTGACAAACTAACAGAGGAACAGATGGTCAAACTGGGCGAGTTATTAGGGGCCAGGGTCGGAATCCCTCAAAGCGAAGTGAAGCGTCTTCTGGCAACACGAAATGAATCAGGCCCATCCTGCATTAACCCAACCTACCCCGGACCTATATACGCCTGGGGATGTTATCCAGCTGAATATGGATATCATTATATTCTTGCCCTATCTCACCGGGTTACAGAGTCCAGAGAATGTGGTTCCCCAGATCGGGATTGGATTCTTTGGTTTTCGCTAAATTATAATCAAAATCCAGATTCCTTGCGGTGGTATACGACCAGTTCTCGGGTCTATACAGCATTCCAGATTGCATATAAAGGCAATTTAAACAGCTTTGCCTATTACATTGTAGGATTTAGTGGAGCAGAACTTGTTGTGGGTAAGACCGCTGCCCAAATGGCAGGTGGAATAAACAATGTAGAGCAGCACCTTTATTTGACCTCGGTACCATAGGAGGGGATAATGAAAGTTCGGATCATGGTGCTTCTCATAATTGTCCTGGGAGCCGTAACTGCAATCTTTATAAGCACCCAGATTAAACCGTGTAGCTGGATGGACGTCACTATTCAATGCAGCGGTTGTTTGTATGCCTTGCATCAGGACATCAATCCCATAGAAAGCGTCGCTTTTTCCCCCAATGGCACTTTCCTGGCCGCAACCTCACACGATGGAACAGTAAGACTATGGCAGACGGCGGATTGGAGATCAGGGCCGGCGAAAAGGATTGCCTTTCCAGGGGATAGCCGCTACTCTTATGACCTTGCTTTCTCCCCCGACGGAAGTCTCATTGCTGTTGGCTCTCCGAACGGCACAGTATGGATATGGCAGACCAGCGACGGGAAACTGGTGCAGGTGTTAAAGGGACATTCGGCTAAAATTTGCGATCTTGCATTCTCACCAGATGGAAACATCCTGGCCTCTGCTTCTTGGGATCAGACCGTACGTCTCTGGGGGGTAAGGAGCGGCCACTTTCAAACACTGCAAATTCTGGAGGAGCGGAGAGAGATATGGAGTATAGCCATTTCTCCCGATAGCAGACTGATTGCGACCGGGGGAGCAGATGGTGTTGTGCGCCTATGGCGAATAGAGAAGGGTTCGTTGGAGCGTGAACTCAAGGCGAGAAGGTTCCGAAGCCCCATCTTGAGCCTGGCCTTTTCTCCCGATGGAGCACTTCTGGCTGCCGGAACAGCCGTCAACTGGATTCAACTATGGTCGGTGACTGATGGGATGCTGTTATCGGGTATGACTCCTGATCGGGGTGGAATATACAGCGTTGCTTTTTCCCCTGACGGAACGATTTTGGCGTCCGGGAATGCGGGCTACGAGATTCAGTGGTGGTATGTGCCTGGCGGCAGGCTACTGGGTAGCGTCAAAGGACACGCTGATACCGTGACGGACGTCTCCTTTTCTCCTGACGGGAAAATAGTGGCTTCGGGTTCATTAGATGGCCGGGTACGAATATGGCGGGTGCCTGAGATCCACCGGTGAGGTGGCGCGGGAGATCGGGCGGCGGGGCCTGCCGGTACGCGTCTTAGCCCTCAGCGCGTACCGGTATGAACACTACATCTGGGGGATGCTGGAGGCCGGGGCGGTGGGCTACCTCCTAAAGGAGGAGGCACCGGAGGCCATAGTGGCCGCCATCCGGTCGGCCGTGCAGGGCGGGATGTACTTCAGCCCCGGTGTAGCGGACCTGGTAAAGGCCCTGCTGGAAGGCAGAGGCCCGGTGCAG
>DAOTWL010000026.1:0-8251 GCA_034435875.1 Anaerolineae bacterium | reverse complement strand
GGTGGAGCAGGACTTGCCCCCCGATCTGAATCCTCTGCCAGCCATCTATGCCGCATTCTGGGTTGAGCAACCTGTTCGGTTTCCGGAGTATGAGGCATTCTTTGATGGGACGTTGCACCAGATGGCAGGACTTGAGGTTCTGTAGCGCGGGCCTGTAGCGCCGGCCGCCAGGCCTGCTTTATAGGCCTTGAAGAGGAGAAGCATGCAGGCGCTGGTCTATAACGGGAAATCCGTAGTTTTGCGGGACGACTACCCCCGTCCCGTCCCGCCGCCGGGGGAAGCGCTGGTGCGCGTCCGCCTGGCCGGCATCTGCAACACCGACCTGGAAATCGTGCGCGGCTACATGGGGTTCCGGGGCGTACTGGGGCACGAATTTGTCGGCGTTGTGGAGGAATGCGCGGTTGGTAGTGAGGCACCGTTCGTAGTAAGGCACGAAGCGAAGCGAAGTGCCGTCGTTCGTAGTGAGGCACCGTTCGTAGTAAGGCACGAAGCGAAGCGAAGTGCCGTCGTTCGTAGTGAGGCACCGCTCGTAGTAAGGCACGAAGCGAAGCGAAGTGCCGTCGTTCGTAGTGAGGCACAAAGCGAAGCGGTTCGTAGTGAGGCACGAAGCGAAGCGGAGTGCCGTCTTATTGGGCAGCGGGTGGTGGGAGAAATCAACGCCTATTGCGGCGAATGCCCCACCTGCCGGGCCGGGCGCCCCACCCACTGCCCCAACCGCACCACCCTGGGCATCTGGGGGCGGGATGGCGCCTTCGCCGAATACCTGACCCTCCCCATCCGCAACCTGCACGTCGTGCCCGATGGCGTCCCCGACGAGGTCGCCGTCTTCACCGAACCGCTGGCGGCGGCGCTGGAGATTCTGGAACAGGTCCACCTCCGCCCCACCGACCGGGTCGTCGTCCTGGGGGACGGCAAACTGGGCCTGCTGGTGGCCCAGGTGCTGGCCTTGATAGGTTGCGACCTGATGGTGGTGGGCCGCCATCGGGAGAAACTGGACATCCTGGCCCGGCGGGGCATCCCCACCGCGCTGGAGACCGAAGCGGATGGGCTGACGGCGGATGTGGTTGTGGAGTGCACGGGCAAGCCGGAGGGATTTGCCGCCGCAAGGCGCATCCTGCGGCCCCGGGGGACGCTGGTCCTGAAGAGCACCTACCACGGCCGGGTGGAGGCAGACTTGACCGGTCTGGTGGTGGACGAGACCACCCTGGTCGGCTCCCGCTGTGGGCCATTCCCCCCTGCCCTCCGCTTGCTTCAGCGCGGCCTGGTGGATGTTCTATCGCTGGTCAGCGCGGTCTATCCCCTGGCCCGGGGGGTGGAGGCCTTCGCCCGCGCGGCGGAGCCGGGGGTGCTGAAGGTACTGCTGCAGGTAGGATGAGGGAAGAAAGCGGATCAACGCAGCCTCATTGTTAATTGTTAATTTTCATTATGGTTGCCCGAACTTGCTATCCCTGCCGTGACCTGGGGAGAGGGACGGTGTTCTTATTAACGGGTAGGCCTTCATTAATACTGGGAGGTGATGCCTATCGGAGAGGAATCGTATCCCGCAGACAACCCTTACATTATCAACCATTTCATCCCCTTTCATACAGGAGGAACCACCCATGAAAGCCGTCATCACGATGTGGAAGAATACCCGCATGATTATCCTGGTGGCCGTCTGTGCGGCCATCTATGCGGCGGCGCTGATTGCCTTCAAGACCGCCATCCCTCTCATCCCCGGCATCACCGAAGTCCGCGTCGCCAACATCTTCCCGATGGTCTTCAGCCTGCTCTTCGGCCCGGCGGCCGCCTGGGGGGCGGCTATCGGCAACCTCATCGGCGACATCTTCGGCGGCACCTTCGGCCTGGGGAGCATCTTCGGCTTCATCGGCAACTTCCTGCTGGGCTACCTCCCCTATGCGATGTGGACCACCCTGAAGCCCATCGCCGATGGGAAGCGGGAACTGGCCATTGGGAACTGGCGCTCCTGGGTCCTCTACATCCTCCTGGCCCTCATCTCTTCGGCCGCCTGCGGCGTGGTCATCGCGATGTGGCTGGAGGTGCTGGGGTTGGTCCCCTACCCGGTCCTGGTCACTATCATCACCGTCAATGACACCTTCGGTAGCCTCATTGGCGGCCTGCTCCTGCTGGCCGTCTACGGCGTCGTCCGCCGGCAGTTGCGGCTGATCTGGTGGGACGTGATGGAGCCGGAGGACATCGGTAAGCCGGCCGCGGGCGTCCTGGGTGCCTGGCTGGTGGTCGTTGGCGCGCTGGCGGGCTGGATTTTGGGCGCCTACGTCCTCTCCGGGCAGGCTCTGATCATCGGGATCCTCACCACTATTCTGATCCTGGTGGGCTCGTTCCTGATGTAAGAACCCGGAACCCCCGATGGGTGTCGCCATCTCCATCCAGGACCTCTCCTTCACCTACGCGGAAACCACCCGTCCGGCACTTCAACACGTCAACGGCGAGGTGGAAGAAGGCACCTACGTGGTGATGATGGGGCACGAGGGCGCGGGGAAATCCACCCTCTGCTGTTCCCTGAACGCCCTCGTGCCCCGCTTCTTCCGGGGAGAGTACGCCGGTCGGGTGGTGGTCCACGGTGTGGAGGCCGCCAAAGCCCGGGTCGCCGATATGTCCCGACGGGTCGGCCTGGTCCTCCAGGATTTTGAAGCGCAACTCTTCTCCACCAGCGTGGAACTGGAGGTGGCCTTCGGGCCGGAGAACCTCTGCCTGCCCCGGGACGAGATAGAGCGGCGGATTGACCGCTATCTGCGCTTCGTGGGACTGGCGGATATGCGCCGCCGGGAGCCGGCCAGCCTCTCCGGGGGACAGAAACAGCGGCTGGCGATTGCCTCCGTCCTGGCACTGGAGCCTCTCGTCCTGGTGATGGACGAACCGACGACCGACCTGGACCCCATCGGGCGGGAGGAGGTGCTTTCCGTCTCCGATCTGCTGCGGCAGGAACGGCGGACGCTTCTGGTCGTGGACCACGACCCGGAGACAGCAGTGGAGGCCGACCAGGTCTGGCTGATGCGGGAGGGGGAAATCGTCGCTCAGGGGCCGCCCCGCCAGGTACTGACGGACCTGGCCCTGCTGGAAGCCTGCGGCGTCCAGCCTCCGCCGACCGTCGCCCTCTTCCAGGCCCTGGGCTGGCCCGGCCAGCCGCTGACCGTGGAGGAAGCCATCGCGCGGATCCAGGAGCACGGCCTGGCCCGCCCCCGTCCCCTGCAGAGCCCGACCACACCGACAAACGGGCGCCCGGTCATCCTGGAACTCCGGGATGTGGACTACATCTACCCCACCCGCGCGGTGGAGGCGTTGAAAGGGGTCAATCTGCAGATTCGCGAGGGGGAGTTTCTGGCCCTCGTGGGGCAGAACGGCTCCGGCAAGACGACGCTGGCCAAGCACCTGAACGGTCTGCTGAAGCCCACGCGGGGGGAAGTGCTCTTCCGGGGACGGCCCCTGGGGGAAATCCGGCGCACGGAGATGGCCCGGTTTGTCGGATACGTCTTCCAGAACCCCGACCATCAGATTTTCTCCAACACGGTGCGGGAAGAAGTGGGGTTCAGCCTGCGAATGGCCAGGATGGACCCGAAGGCCGTAGAGGAGCGGGTCGCCGAGGCGCTGGCCGTGGTGGGGCTTTCGGGCTATGAGGAGGAGGTCCCCTTCACCCTAACGAAAGGGGAGCGACAGCGGGTGGCCGTCGCTTCCGTGCTGGCGGCCCAGCCGCAGGTCATCATCCTAGACGAGCCGACCACCGGGCTGGACTACCGCCATCAGCGAAGCATGATGGAGATGCTTCGGGACCTGCACCGGCGAGGGCACACGGTCATCATCATCACCCACTCTATGTGGGTGGCGGCGGAGTACGCCGAGCGGGTAGTGGTGATGAAGGACGGTCGGATTTTGCTGGATGCCCCCACCCGGGCGGCCTTCGCCCAGGAGCAGACGCTGGCAGAGGCATCCCTGCGCCCCCCGCCCCTTTTGCGATTGGGGAACTGGCTGGGGACATCGGGAATTACCCTGGAAGCGATGGTGGAGGAACTGGGGACGGGATGAACATCTTTCTCTACCTGGACGAGAACACCTGGTTTCACCGGCTGGACCCCCGGACGAAAGTCATCGGGGTCCTGTTGCTCTTTGGCATCGTGATGGTCTTCAACCATCCGCTATATATGGCGGCAGTCGCTCTGGGGCTGGTGTTGCTGGGAGCGGCGGCGAAGGCGTTGCCCAACTTCTGGCGGATGCGCTACATCCTGGCCCTGCTGGTGGTCTTCAGCACCGTGCTATGGCCGTTTTTCGCCAAGGGGCCGACCCCGCTATGGTCGTGGGGCCGCCTGGAGGTCAGCCGGGAGTCGCTGATGTACGCGGTCGCGATGGGGCTGCGGCTGGCCTCTTTCGTGGGAGCGGGGCTCATCTTTCTATCTATAACCACCAACGAGGAGTTCACTCAGGGGCTGATCCGACTGGGGCTGCCGTATCCGGTGGCCTTCGCCTTCTCCACCGCCCTGCGTCTGGTGCCGACGTTCGCCGGTGCCGGCGCGACCATCGTCCAGGCCCAGATTTCCCGGGGGCTGGATGTGGAATCGGGAAACATTTTCCAGCGCGCCGGCAAATTCATCCCTCTTGGTGCTCCTTTGTTCATCTACGCCATCCGGCACACCAACATGCTGGCGATGGCGCTGGAATCTAAGGGCTTCAGCCCGGGGGAGCCGCGCACCTGGTATCTGAATCCCCAGATGCGCCGGGCGGACCACATCGCCCTGGCCGTTCTGACAGCCCTCTTCCTGGCCGCGCTCCTCCTGCGGTTGCAGGGATACGGCCAGGTCTTGCCACGATTGTAGGGGTGAAAACAGGCGGGCACTTCCGGAAGTGCCTGGCACGATGAGAAACGCCTATGCGCATCATTATCGTCGGTTGCGGACGGACAGGCTCTCTTTTGGCCCGCACCCTGGCCGGACGGGGCCATCAGGTCGTCGTGGTGGACCCGAATCCGGACCAGTTTACCCGGTTGGGGCCGGATTTTCGCGGTCGGACCATCACCGGCCTGGGGTTTGACCGGGACGTCCTCCTGCGGGCGGGGATAGAGCATGCGCAGGGGGTGGCCGCCGTCACCAGCGACGAGATAGCCAACCTGCTGGTCGCCTTCATCGCCCGCCGCCATTTTCACGTCCCCAACGTGGTCGCCCGTCTCTTTGAGCCGGAGCGGGCGGCCCTTTACCAGGCCATCGGCGTCCCGGTCGTGACGGCGGCGGAGTGGCGAGTCCACCGCCTGGAGCAACTGCTCTGCCAGCCCGCGCTGAATGTGGTGGATACCCTGGGCAACGGCGAAGTAACGGTCGTGGAACTGCGGGTGCCGCCGGCCTGGGCGGGCCAGCCGTTCTCCTTCCTGTTCATCCCGGAAAAGACCATCCCCACGGTGCTGATTCGCGGAGGAGCGGCCCGCATTCCAGCCCCGGACGTCTTGCTGGAGGCCGGGGACATCATCCGCCTCAGCGTGGCAACGGATGCCCTGGAGGACTTGCGGGCCCGGCTGGCGCAGGCAGGAGGGGTGGAATGCGCGTCCTGATCGTCGGTGGTGGAAAAGTGGGCTCCCATTTGGCCTCCCTCCTCCTGGCCGATGGGTACGAGGTCTGCGTGGTGGAGAACCGCTCTTCCGTGCTGGCCCGGCTCTATCGGGAACTCCCCACCGAGGCGGTGATGGACGGGGACGGGACCCGGCTGAGCACGCTGGAGCGGGCCGGAATCCACTCCTCGGACATCCTGGTCGCCGTCACGGGCGACGACGAGGTCAACCTGGCCGTGGCAATGATGGGCCGGTTCATCTTCAATGTACCGCGCATCATCGCCCGGGTCAACAACCCCCGCAACGCCTGGCTCTTCACCCCCGAAGCGGGCGTGGACGTCGCCCTGAACCAGTCGGACCTGCTGGCGAAACTGATCGCCGAGGAGATGTCTCTGGGGGATATGATGACGCTGGTGCGGCTGCGGCAGGGGGAACTGGCGATTGTGACGGAGAAACTGGAGCAGGGTGCAAAAGCAGACGGCCAGCGGATTGCCGACCTCCCTCTCCCGCCCGACTGTCTGCTGATGGCGGTGATGCGGGGGGAGGAGATTCTGGTGCCGCGCGGCGAGACGGTGCTCCAGCCGGGGGATGAAGTGCTGGCGCTGGTGCGCGGGGAAGCCGGTCGGGCCCTCCATGCCCTGCTGACCCGGCCCCAGTGAACGAGCCGGGCACTTCCAGGTGCCCGGCTTCCCATGTTGTCCCGACCGCCTCTCCGTCTCCTGCAGCCCTGCCCGCACCTACGACCTCTCCTGGACCCGGCCGGGCGTCCTCTACGCCGGGGTAGTGCGGGAAGTCCCGCCCCCCCGCCGCACCTGCACCCTCACCCTCACCGACCGAGACGGCCAGTCCATCTCCCAGACCCTGCAGAATACCTGTAGAGGCGGCGGCGGCGATGGTGGCGACGGCGGCTTCGGCCCCGGCAACGACCACCCCGACGACAACCACTCCGCCGCAGATGCGCCGCCCATTCCGCCAGGCCAATTCCTCGCCCTTCCCGAAGGCGCCCGCAACCTGGCACGCGTCGCCATCCTGAACCGCGGCGCGGCCTACGATCTGTGGTGGCTTCTGGCGCAGTTGGGCGAGCCCGCCGACCTCATCGGCCCCGACTTTGACCCCCTCGCCACCGCCGCCCGGTACCCTCTGCTCCTCATCCCCTCCGGCGGGCTGTATGGAATGGAAGGGAGTGCCTCGTTCCGTGCGCGGCTGGAGGAATACGCCCGCCGCGGCGGCACCATCGTCGCTCTTGCCCAGCAGCACGGCTACGAATACAGCGCCCTTCCCGGTGGCGACTCCCCTCTCCCAGGATTGGGAGAGGGGCCGGGGGTGAGAGCCTATGGCTGGACGGAGGACAACTCCTGCTTCCGCAGTTCCCTCTACATCTCCCGCTGGCATCCGGCCCTTGCCGGCTTCACCCGCACCACGCTGGATGCCCACGTGGATGGCTACTTCACCACACTGCCGGAGGGCACCCAGGTGCTCCTCTCCCGCACCGCCAACGGGATGCCCGCCGCCATCCTTTACCCCTACGGCGCGGGATACGTGTTCGCGACGACGATGTATGATGACTGGGGCCTGAGCCACGGCCAGTCCTCCGCCGACGCCCGCACCCTCCTGCGCGACCTCCTGGCCTGGGCCATAGACGACGAGGGGAAACCGGAAGGAGGTCTGCCCCTATTCGCTCCCGGCGCTCCTATCACCCTCACCTTCACCCTCACCAATACCACCCCATTCACCGCCACCACCGTCTCCCTGCGGGTGGTGAACCCGGCCCGCCAGGTCGTCCTCACCGCCACCCTCCCGGTCACTATCGCCCCCGGCCAGTCCGCCGCCCTCCAGCAAACCATCCCGCCGACCACCACCCTGGGCATCTGGCGCCTGGACGCATCACTACTAACGGCTAACGGCTACCCCCTGACTGCTCACTTCCAGGCCCTCCGCTTCGGTATCGCCCGCCCGGCTGAGCCGGTGGACCTGGCTCCCGAACTCTCACTCAGCATCACCGCCCCAGCAGAGCGCTTTGTCCTGAACACCAGCACCGTCTTCACCTTCATCATCCGCAACCGCCGCCCGGTGACCCAGACGGTGGAACTGCAGTACTGGCTGCCCCACCATACCTGGGAGACCAGAGACCCCTCTTATGGGGAATTTAAAGCCCCTAACCGGCAGACGCTGGTCATTCCGCCAGGGGGAGAGGTGCAGCACCGCTGGCCGCGTGCCATCCGGGTTATGGAAGACCGCCTGTGGGCGCGCCTGGTGCACGATGGCCGGGTGGTGGCCAATGCCCACTTCGCAGTCTACGGCGTGAACGGAGCGGCATATATGACGGCCACCCTGAACCCTTCCCAGGTACAGCGCACCGGCGCGACCATGCTGACCGTCCTGGCCTCGCCCTTGTGGTGGTCCGGCCCATTCACCCCCACCTTCCACATCCGGGCGATGGATGTGGCCGGCACAATCTTCCACACCGCCGCGCTGACCGCGCCGGTCACTGGCGGGTGGCCGCCGGAACCGTTCACGCACACCATCACTATCCCCGTCTCCGCCCCTGCCGGCAGCGGCTACGTGTGGGTTGAGGCCCTGGATCCCGACGGGCGCGTCACCGGCGGCGCTTTCGCTTCCTTCACCGTCCCGCCATCTCCCCTGGCCTTCTCGCCAGTCCTGCCGCCTCTGGAGGGGGGAACCGTCGTCTCCATCGGCCTCGCC
>DAOTWL010000025.1:0-8151 GCA_034435875.1 Anaerolineae bacterium | reverse complement strand
TGGGGAGGATTGCGGAGAAGGGGATCCCATCCCTGAGGGCGGAATTGGGGTGGTGGCAGATAAGGGTAGCGAAGTGGGAGGGCCGGACACCCCAGGAAGTATGGCAGGGATTGCTTCGGAAAGAGCAACTCCTATGGAAGAGGAGGTGAGACGATGAGAAAGCAAAAACAAAGCGGGCAGAGCGTTGTGGAGTTTGCCATCATTCTCCCGTTTCTGCTCCTGCTGATTATCGGCATGGTGGAAACGGCCTTTGCCCTGCGCAGTTACCTGTACGTGAATACGGCCTGCCGGGAAGGCATTCGCTTCGCCGCCCGGGGACGATACACCGATGTGGATACCGCGCGCTGGGCGCTGGCCAGCGGCGGATACACCCGGCTGGATGGACAGCAGGTTCCTTTCTTCCGAACGACGGCCCCGGAATCCAATACCGGCATCATCATTACCCGCATCCCGATTCGGGCGGACGGAACCATCGGGCAGCGGATCAGATACATCACCGGCACCATCACCATAGCAAGCGGCGATGATATTTCTACCGTCCCCATCTCTGATGGGGACAGTCGGGTGGAGAGAGAGGTGAACCTTGAGCGCCATCGGCAGGAGACGATCACCATCAATCAGCAGCGGGTAGCCCAGGGATATGAGGCACTGGATAATCAGATTGTCGTGGTGGAAGTTTTCTACGCGCACCGGACGCTCTGGAACTATGAACCGCTGGGGTTTTCAAGGGTGATCAACCTCTACTCCCGCTCGGTGATGCGGGTGGTTTCGGATGCACGGCAGACCCAATAGGAGGTGTGAGATGAGGCGTATATGGGCCATCTTCCGGCGTTTGACCCATCAAGAGGCCCAGCATGGGCAGAGCATCATCCTGTTGACCCTGGGGATTTTCACCCTGCTGGCCTTCGTCGGCCTGGCGGTGGACCTGGGGATTTATTACTCGGAACGGGTGAAAATCGTCCGGGCGGTGGATGCCGCCGCGCTGGCGGCGGCCCCGGAACTCCCGCTGGAAAGCGCCGCCCACACCCGGGCCCTGGAGTTCCTGCGGGATAATGGATATAATTCGGAAGACCCGACGACGCGGGTGGGGATCAACTGTCTCCCCAATTCCTGTCCATCCGGGGAGGGAGCCGATACTGTCATTATCCTGGAAACAGCCAGTTTCCGGGATATGAGTCTGCCTCCGGCCCAGCAGGTCAATACGGCCAACCGTATCCGGGTCATCGTCCGGCGGAGGGTGCCGGTCATCTTTATGCGCTTCATTGGCTTTGATTCCCTTTGGGTCAGCGCCTCCGCCACCGCCGAGAACATCAACAATCTGGATATCGTCATCGTCTTTGACCGCTCCGGCTCTATGGAGTTTGATACCCTCTGCTACGGGTGCTGGCAGAAACAACCGGGCGTCCCGTATCCGGGCGGCCTGATCTATCCTCTGCCCTGGAACGGCCCACCCAACGGCCCGCCGGCCCACTGCGGCGCCACCCAGGAGTTCACCTACAGTGGCTACAAGTACTATTACATTGAGGCCGAAGAGTACTCCCGGACCAGCAATCCCTATAACCGTTACCTGTATGTCCCGTTCTATTCGTACTGGGTCATGCAGCGGGAGCAGGGGGACGGCGCCTCCGGTCGGGATAGCCGGGGAGCCTACATTATGCACATGCCCTACTCCGACTACGAGACACCGGTGACGTTTTCTCCCGGCTATGGCGTGACCTGCCGCTCCGAAGCTGTCAACAACAATGGCCAGTGCCTGGCCTCCGGATACACCCAGTGCTACTGCAAAATGGACGTCCCCGGCGGCCCCTTCCCGGCCCCCCGGGTGGACTATGATTTCACCGTTCTGACGACCGGCAACTACTACATCTGGGTGCGCGGCCAGGCGCAGCTCGCCTGGAGACTGTGTAGCAACGCCGAGGCCTCGTGTATAGACCGGCGGTTCTACTGGAACGTGGATAGCGGGAACATCCAGGCCAGTCCGGACTTCCCGCGCGGCATCGCTTACAACGGCGCCAGTTCCGGCTCCTGGGGTTGGCGGCGGCTCAACAATACGGCCTTCTCCTGGACCGCCGGGTCGCAGCACACCCTGCGCATCTGGGCGGGAGGGGCCGGCTTCGCCATAGACCGCATCGTCATCACGACGAACCCGGACAGCAACCTCCCTTCGGATGTCTCCCGAACCGGTGTCTGGTCCAATGGGCGGACGGACTGGGCCTGCAATCCCTGCGACGCCCGCTTCGGCGGTTATCCGGGCGGGTGCGGGCAGTCCACCTGCGCCTACTCTCCCAACTGCAACAGCGGCCCCAACCCGGACCGCCGCAAGGACGACATCTACGACGACGAGCAACCCATCCGGGCCGCCATTGAGGCCGCCAAGCGGTTCGTGGGGATGCTGGACTACAAATACGACCAGATCGGCTATGTGTCGTATGCCGACAATGCGACGGTGCGATCGGAACTGCAGTGCCTGCGCCGTCTGGGGGCGCAAAACTGTACCCCTTCGGTGATCACCAGCACCGTGATTGCTCAACTGGATGCCACTACGGCCGGAGGCGCCACCAACATCGGCGACGGCATTCAGAAAGGGATTGGGGTCCTGAGCACCATGTCGGGCCACTACGGCCGGCCCGGGGCGGCGCACATTATGATTCTGATGACCGACGGGCGGCCCAATCAGGTTCCCGACAACATCTGCTATACCAAGAACCTCATCCAGAAATACGGCCTGACCGTACCATCCAACACCAGCGAGCGCCAGGGGAAAGAATGCACGCTCTATTATGCGGAACAGGCGCGGAACAACAGCATCGTCATCTACACCATCACCCTGGGCGATTCGGCCGACTTTGAGTTGATGGAGACGGTCGCCAACATCACCGGCGGGGTGCACCGTAACGCCGACCGCCCGGAGAAGTTGAATCAGATTTTTGACGAGTTGTACGAGCGCATCTTCCTGCGGCTGGTGGAGTAGATGCCCTGGGGAGTCCAGTGGGTGAGAGCGGGGGCATCATTTGCCTTACAGGAAGCGGGTGGCCTGGCCGCCCGCTTCCTGTCATTTGACATTTGCCGGAAAGTGGAATATTATATCTATATCCCGTCCTGTATCAGGGGGATTACCCATAGGTGCGGGGCCTTACCCGGAAGAGCAGGTCGGCCTCAAATGTCGCCCTTCACAAGATATCAGGCATAACCCACTATCAGGAGGCGCAGAATGGGAAGCCGGCGGACACTGGTTGTGGTAGGCCTTTTGATCATCGGCGTGGCATTGATCGTTGGCGTCTTGCTGCTGCGGCGGCGAGGAGGGGAAGAAGTAGCCCCACCCACCGAAACACCTCAGGTTATGAAAATCCTGGTCGCCGCTAACAACCTGACCCGGGGGATGTCCATTACCCCTGACCTGGTTCTGGCTCAGGACTGGCCGATCCAGCACCTGCCGCCGGTCTATTACACCGACCCGGCCCAGGTCATCGGGTATTTCGTGCGGGTGGACATCCCCCAGGGGATGCCGTTGATGCCCAGCATGCTGGCCCCCAGTGCAGAAGCCCTCGGCGCGATGGGTTCTCCCGCCGCGCTCCAGATCCCGGAAGGGAAACGGGCCGTGGCTATCCCAATGGACCTGCTGGGAGCGGTCGCCTGGGCTCTCCAGCCTGGCGACCATGTGGATGTGCTGGCTTCCTGGATGATCCAGGAACTGGATCAGGATTTCCAGAGCGTCCTTCCCAACCAGTGGGCCGCCCTTCAGTGCGGAGAGGGACAGTTGTGTCAGGGCATCTACGGGCGGGTGGAACTCCTGCCAACGGGACAGGTCATTATGATATATCCCCCCGAACAGGGCATCCAGGCCCGTTATGTCGCTCAAGTGACCATTCAGAATGCCACAGTGCTGGGAGTCGGCACATATCAGGTACCGGTGGAAACGGCCGCGCCCCAGCCCACTCCGGCCCCCAGCGCGGAAGGGGGACAGCCGGCCCCGGGAGCCGCGCCGGCCGAGCCGACCCCGATGCCGGCGATGGCTACGGTTCAAGCCGTTATCCTGGTCGTAGACCCCCAGGAAGCCCTGGTTCTCAAAGCACTGGTGGAAATGCAGGCGGATATTACCCTGGCCCTGCGCCGTCCGGGGGATACTGCCCGGGTTTCCACCGATACGGTCTCCCAGGATTACATCATCGTTCGCTACAATTTCGTCGTCCCGCCGAAGTTGCCCTATGCGGTCAGCGCGCCGGAATCCAACCCGCTGGAAAAGCAGATCAGCATCGGCCCTGCGGCAGGTGGAGTGCCCGGCGAGTAAATCGGTTCAGCAGCGATCTCCAACACAGGCTTCTGCGGAGGGCCCGTGAGTCCCGAAAAAATTCGCGTCCTGATCGTAGACGACATCGCCGAGACCCGGGAGAACCTGCGCAAACTGCTCTCCTTTGCGTCGGATATAGAGGTGGTCGGCACAGCCGCCACCGGCGAGGAGGGCGTCCAACTGGCGCGGGAACTGGTCCCCCACGTGGTCATTATGGATATTAACCTGCCCGGGATGGACGGGATCACCGCCACCGAGCAGATTGTGCGGGAAGTGCCCACGGCTCAGATTGTCATCCTCTCGGTGCAGGGAGAGACCGGGTATATGCGCCGGGCGATGGCCGCCGGCGCGCGCGACTTCCTGGTCAAGCCCCCCAGCGGGGATGAGTTGATGGCCACCATCCGCCGGGTCTATGAAATCGGGCAGGCCCAGGCCGCGCGGATGGCTCCCCTCCAGGTTACCCCTGCCGGTCCGGTTGGGCGTCCTATGGTGGCCCGCCACGGACAACTGGTCGTCGTCTTCTCTCCCAAAGGAGGGGTGGGTTGCACCACTGTCGCCGTCAACCTGGCCGTTGCCCTCCAGACCCGCCTGGGTGCGGGCCAGAAAGTCGCCATTATGGACGGCAGTTTCCAGTTCGGCGACGTGGGGGTGATGCTGAACCTTCAGGCCAGCCGCAGCGTCGCCGACCTGGCCGTGCGGGTGGAAGAACTGGATACCGACCTGCTGACCAGTGTGCTGATCCCCCACCCCTCGGGCGTCCGGGCCCTTCTGGCCCCGCCCAATCCGGAGGCGGCCGAGGCATTTATCAGCGCCGACGGCGGGATGGCCGAGGGAAGCCGCCGCATCGGGGCCATTCTGGACGGGCTCCTTTCGGAGTTTGATATTGTCGTGGTGGACACGTGGAGCCTGCTGAACGAGTTGACATTGACGTTTCTGGACCGGGCAGACCTGATCCTGCTGGTCGTCACTCCCCTGATCCCGGATATTAAGGACGTCCGTCATTTCCTGGAACTGGCGGACCGGCTGGGCTATCCCCGGACGAAAATCGGTTTGGTCATCAACCATTCGGACCGGAAGACCGGGCTGCGGCTGGATCAGATTGAACGAGCCCTCATCCCTGCGCTGGCCCACATTCCGTACGACGAACGCGCGGGCGTTGTGGCCGCGAATCGGGGCCTCCCCATTGTCACAGAAGAAGCCAGCCGACCGGTCGGCCAGGCCTTCGTCCACCTGGCCGCCGGGGTGCTGGAGCGGCTGAGCCAGTCCCGCCCGACAGAGGAAGAAGAGCCATCGGTAGAAGTCAGCCGTCGCCTCCTGGGCCGGGCGCTGGGAATCTGACGACGGACGATGGACGACAACCCGTCAGTCATCCGTGATACGTGATGGAGGGATGAGCGATGTCCCTGCTCAGAAGAATTGAGAAAGGAACTCAGCAACCCGCTGCACCGGCGGGGCCGGCAGGACCGGCAGGGCCTGCCGCGCCGCCCCCCCGTCCGACAACGGCTCCGTCTCCTTTGCGGGACACCTATCGCGACCTGAAGACCCGCATTCAGAACAAACTGATAGATGAGTTGGACCCCACGATGGATGTCAGCCGGCAGGACGAGGTCCGGCGCACCATCCGGGAGATGTTTGAGAACATTCTGGCTGAGGAGCGGATCGTTCTCAGTCGGGCGGAGCGGGAACGGCTTTTTGAGCAGATCGTGGCGGAGATTCTGGGGCTCGGGCCACTGGAGCCGTTCCTGGCCGACCCTACCGTCACCGAAATTATGGTCAACGGTCCCAAGAACATTTACGTGGAGCGGTACGGCAAAATTGAGCGCACCACTGCCGCGTTTGAGTCCGAAGAGCACCTGATGCGCATTATAGAGCGCATCATCGCTCCCCTGGGCCGACGCATAGACGAGAGCGTTCCCTACCAGGATGCCCGTCTGCCCGACGGCTCGCGCGTCAACGCCATCATCCCGCCCCTCTCCCTGGTCGGTCCGGTGCTGACCATCCGGAAATTCTTCAAGATTCCGTTGACCGCCGAGAAATTAATTGAATTGGGCTCTATCACGCCGGAAGCGATGGAGTTCCTCAAGGCCTGTGTTCATGCCAGGTTGAACATCGTAGTCTCCGGTGGCACCGGCACCGGAAAAACGACGTTTCTGAATATTCTCTCCGCTTACATTCCCAACGATGAGCGCATCATTACCATTGAGAACGCGGCGGAGTTACAGTTACAGCAGGAGCATGTGGTCACCCTGGAATCCCGCCCGCCCAACATTGAGGGCCGGGGGGAGGTGACCATCCGCGATCTGGTCATCAACAGTCTGCGGATGCGGCCGGACCGGATCATCGTCGGTGAGTGCCGGGGGCCCGAGGCGTTTGACATGCTCCAGGCGATGAACACCGGCCACGAAGGGTCTATGACCACCATCCACGCCAACTCCCCGCGGGACGCGCTGGCCCGGCTGGAGAACATGATCCTGATGGCCGGAATGGACCTTCCCCACCGGGCCATCCGGGAACAGATCGCCAGCGCGCTGGACCTGATTATCCAGTTGGAGCGCCTGCGAGACGGCACCCGGAAAGTCGTCAGTATCACGGCGATAGAAGGGATGGAAGGCGACATCATTACGATGGCAGAGATTTTCAAGTTTGAAATCGCCGGAATAGAAAACGGGAAAGTCATCGGCCGGCTCCGTCCTACGGGCATTCGTCCCAAGTTCATGGACAAGATTGAAGCTGCCGGAATTCACCTGCCACCCACCATCTTTGGCGCTGGGGAACGGATACGGCGGTAGAAAGGGGCAAGGGCCAAGAGGCAAGGGGCAAGAGGCAAGAAGTGCATTCTGCATCCGTAACTGCCTGCTGTCATTGCGAGTATTCCATGGCGGGGCGCCATTCCCGCAGGTCAGAAACGAGCGTGTGGCGCAAGATTAATCTTGCGCTACGCAAGTTTCTGGGTAGCCCCCGCAGGGGGCGGAGCAATCTCCCTGTAGCCATCCGGGAGATCGCTTCGGGCGCTTCGCGCCCTCGCAATGACGCGGCCGTTTTGATGCGCAGGAATGCGCCGCGCGCGGGATACTCGCAGTGACACCGCAGGTAGTCACCTGCATCCTGCTTCCTTCCGCACTGTAGGGGCCTGAGAGGAGAGAGATGGAGAACTGGCTGTTAGTGATGGGTGTCCTGGTGATCATCGGAGCCCTCGTCTACTTTTTCGCAGGCAGCGGGAAAAAAGACGAGGTCACCGAGCGGTTGGACCGCTATGCCCTGGGCGTGGAAGAGAAGAGAAAAAAAGAGCGTGGGGGACCGGGCCCCCGGGTCTCGCCGCTGGGGGAGCGCCTGGATAAGGCACTGGCCGAGCGGGGGCTTGCCCGAAACCTCCGCACTCAACTGGCCCGGGCCAATCTGAAACTCACCGCCGGAGAGTTCATCGCGGCCACCGTCATCTGCATGATTCTTTTCCCCGCTATCGTGTTCTTCCTGCGCCGCGACATCCCCCTATCCCTGCTGGCGGCAGTGCTGGGCTTCTTCGCTCCTCGCTGGTACGTCAGTTATCTCCAGGGGAAACGTCTGAAGGCTTTCAACGACCAGTTGGGAGATATTATCAGCATGATGGTCAACGGCATCCGGGCCGGCTATAGTGTTCTCCAGGCGATGGAAGCAGTGGCTAAAGAAATGGACGAGCCGGCTTCGGAGGAGTTCGGCCGGGTCGTCAAGGAAGTCCAATTGGGGCTTTCCCTGGAGCAGGCGCTGGATAACCTCCTGCGCCGGGTCCCCTCGGATGACCTGGATATGACGGTGACGGCTATCAAGGTCCAGCAGGAAGTGGGTGGCAACCTGGCCGAAGTGCTGGATACCATCAGTTTCACCAT
>DAOTWL010000024.1:0-3574 GCA_034435875.1 Anaerolineae bacterium | reverse complement strand
ACTACCAGGACCTGCGGGACGCGCTGGAGAAACTCCACCTCAACGATGCCGCCCTGACCTTTGAACCGGAGACCTCGCAGGCACTTCAGTTCGGCTTTCGCTGCGGCTTCCTGGGATTGTTCCATATGGAAATCGTCCAGGAACGGCTGGAACGGGAGTACGGCCTGGACCTGATTGCCACCGCCCCCAGCGTGGCCTACCAGGTCGTCACCACCCGGGGGGAGGTGCTGGAGGTCTCCCGCGCCGCCGACCTGCCCGACCCGTCCATCATCCGGGAAATCCGGGAGCCCTGGATGAAGGTGCAGATTTTCACCCCCGCCGCCTACATCGGGCCGGTGATGGAACTGGTCACCCGCCGCCGGGGCCAGTACGAGACGACGGAGTACCTGGATAGCCAGCGGGTAGTGCTGACCTTCCACATGCCCCTCTCCGAAATGATTGTGGACCTCCACGACCGACTGAAATCGGCCACGCGGGGCTACGCCTCTATGGACTACACCTTTGAGGGTTACCGGCCCGGGGACCTGGTCAAAATGGACATTCTGGTCAACGAACAGCCGGTGGACGCGCTGGCGCTCATCGTCCACCGGGATCAGGCCTACGAGAAGGGTTCGGCGCTGGTGCGGAAGATGAAAGAAGTCATCCCCCGCCAGTTGTTCCCGGTCCCCATCCAGGCGGCCATCGGCGGCCGCATCATCGCCCGGGAGACGGTGCGGGCGCTGCGGAAGGACGTCCTGGCCAAGTGCTACGGCGGCGACGGCACCCGCAAGCGGAAGTTGCTGGAGAAGCAGAAGGCAGGGAAGAAACGGCTCAAGCAGTTCGGGCAGGTGGTGCTTCCCCAGGAGGCGTTCCTGGCGATTCTGAAATTGGAGGAAGAGTAAGTTCGTAGTCCGCCACGAAGCGCAGCGGAGTGGCGTCACGGCACTCCACTTCATTGCGGGCCTTACTACGAACGTAGTAGCCAGGAAGCGCAGCGGAGTGGCGTTGACGGAGGGAAGGCCCAATGGAGGGGGGACTGGTCTGCTGGCATTGCGGTCGTCCGTTCGCAGTACCGGCATCCCGCTGTCCCTGGTGCGGGCAGACCATCATGGTCATCTGCGCCCACTGCAAGCAGTACACCGATGTCCGGGGGACGGTCTGCGAGCACTGCGGCGCCCCGCTGGAGCCGGACCAACCGGAATCCCTGCGCATCGGCGTAGGCCTGGACGACCGGACGGCCCAACTGATCGCCGACCGCCGGCGCGCCCGTCTAATCGCCAGTGGCGTGGTGGCCCATCATCTCTCCGAATTTTTCTACGCCGACGCCCAGCGGCGGACGGTTCTGGTAGACCTCTTCGGCCTTCCTCTGGACTCCCGGCGGGAGGCGGCGGGGCTCCTCTTTGCAGCCATCGCCTATCTGGTCCGGGAGGGGTACTGTGCGCTTCAGCCGGCCGACGACGGTGAATCCCTGCTCTGGGCGGAAGTCCGGCCGTGGGATGGGCAGACGCTCAGCCTGGAGGGGGCGCTGGCCCGGCAGGCCGGCCTGGGCCAGACCCTGGGTCAGTCCCTGCGGCAGGCCATTGCCGAAGAGGCAGGTATTACCCTGGGACAGGAGCGGCCGGCGGACCGGCGGAGACGGCCTGCGGCCGCACCTTTGGCCCGCCCTGTTGCCGAAGGGGTGGTGGAGACGGCCCGCCGCACCGTCCTCCCCGAACATCAGGATAAGGAAGCCTGCCGGGAGATGTATCAGTTGCTGGTTCAGTTTGTGCAGCAGGACCCGGCCCTGGCCCGCCGCATCGCCAGGGAGATTCTGGAGACGCTGGCCGGGTTCCCGGCTTGACAAATCGGCCAGTTGGATTATGATTATAAAAGAAGCCAGCCACAAGGTAGAAGGAGGTGTGAAGGGGGAGATAGAAACGCACTCTATGAGCCTCAGTCTGTCCTCTCAAACCGTTCTCAATTCCCAATCCTGAAAGGAGGAGAAACATGCTTCGGAAAGTCTTGCTGTTGGCTCTCGCTGCCATTCTGGTACTGCCGCTCTTCGCCGCATGCAAGCCCAAAGAGGCCGCCCCCATCAAAATCGGCGTGGAACTCCCGCTGACGGGGGACTATGCCTACGAGGGGCAGGGGATGCTCAAGTCCATCCAGTTGCTGGCGGACCAGACCAACCAGGCTGGTGGGCTGCTGGGCCGCAAGATTGAACTGGTGGTGGAGGACGACGCCGGGGACGCCGGGCAGGCCTCCCAGGTGGCCCAGAAACTGGTGGATGCAGGGGTCATCGCCGTCATCGGGGCGTATAACTCCAGCGCCACCGAGCCGGCCTCCGTCATCTACAACCAGGCGGGTATCCTCCACATCACCCCCTCCTCCACCGCCACCCGGCTCACCGAGAAGGGCTTCCAGCGCTTCTTCCGCGTCTGCTTCCTGGATGACCGGCAGGGGCTCTTTGCGGCCAAGTTCATGAAAGAGGTGCTGGGCGCTCAGAAAATCGGCATCCTCCACGATAACTCCACCTATGCCCAGGGTCTGGCCGAGCATACGAAGCGGTATGCCGAGCAGCTGGGGTTGAACGTGGCCTTCTACGACGCTATCAACCCGGCCGATAAGGACTTCACGCCCATCCTCACCCGCATCGGCGGCGCCGGCCTGGACGCCATCTACTTCACCGGCTACCACGCTCAGGGTGGCCTGCTCCTGAAGCAAACGGGTGATCTGGGGCTGAAACTCCAGTGGGTGATGGGTAACGCCTGCAACAACCCGGAGTTGATCCAGATCGCCGGGGTGGAGAACGCGGCGGGGACCTATGTGACCACCGAGCCGCTGCCGAAGGACGTGAACGTCCCCGAGGCCAGGAAGTACGTGGAGGACTTTAAGGCCCGCTACGGCGAGGAGCCGGCCAGCGTCTGGTGGATGATGGCCGCCGAGGCCTTCAACGTCATCCGCTACGCGATTGAGCAGACCAAGTCCACCGACCCGAAGGTGCTGGCGGAGTTCATCCATCAGGCCAAGAACCTCAACGGCATCACCGGCCCCATCCTGGGCTGGGATGAGAAGGGCGACCGCCTGGGTACCATTCATGTGGCCTACGTCATCAATGAGAAGGGCGAGTTCATCCTGAACCCGCAGCAGCCCTCGCCGTAGGCTCTGCACCGGCCGGGGGGGAGTTCGGGGAGCCCCCGGACTCCCCCTTTTTTGATATTGTAGGACTGGTATGTAGGATGTAGGACTTGGAAGAGCCGCTATGGGGGCGCAGATCCCCCTCACCCCTCCCCCTCCCCTGAAGTTTGGCTTTTTCGGGGTGGGCTGTTAGAAAATCGCTGAAAATGGCCCTCTGCCTGGTCAAAAGAACAATGCTCTGGAAGCGGCCGGGGGCCCATGCGGGAAGAGTTTGGGCAAAAAGGCCAAAGTTGAGGAGAGGGAGGGGGGTGAGGACAAAAAATCCGCCACCATGCTGAACCGTCCTGGCTCAGAAGGAGGGCAAACTATATGCAACAACTGCTCCAGCAACTCATCAACGGCATCACCATCGGCTCCTTCTACGCGCTGGTTGCCCTGGGCTATACGATGGTCTACGGCGTGCTGAAACTGATCAACT
>DAOTWL010000023.1:0-57402 GCA_034435875.1 Anaerolineae bacterium | reverse complement strand
TCCGCTATCACGACCCCTACATCCCCCGCTTCACCGTCGGCGGGGACGTCTTCTACCGGCTCAACTGTACGCTGGAATCGGTGCCCCTGACCGATGAGGCACTGGCATCCGCCGACTGTGTCGTCATCGTGACCGGGCACCGGTCGGTGGATTACGCGCGGGTGGTCCGGACGGCGCGGCGGGTGGTGGACTGCTGCAACGCTACCCGGGGCGCGCCGCCGGAGCGACGCGTCGTTCGTCTCGGCGCCCCCATCCCCCGGTGAATCCGATGAAGGCTGTATTTTTCACCGCAGAGGACGTAGAGGACGCAAAGGGGGAAAACTTTTCGCGCCCGTTGCGTCCTTTGCGGTTAGAAACCAAAACTCCCTCTCCGGCTCACCTGCGCGCGGTGCAGGTGCTGACCGGTGTCATCATCGTTGGCGCGCTGGCGGCGGCGGTCTACTTCCGGGACCGGCTCCAGGAACTGGCGGCCTACGGCTACGCGGCGGTCTTTCTGGTCGGGCTGCTCAGCAACGCCACCATCATCCTGCCTATCCCCGGCCTGGCGGTCAGTTCGGTGCTGGGGGGCGTCTTCAACCCCTGGCTGGTGGGGATTGTGGCCGGCATCGGGCAGGCGCTGGGGGAACTTTCGGGCTACCTGCTGGGCTACAGCGGCCAGACCCTGGTCTCCGACCGCCCCATCTATGGCCGCATCCAGGGCTGGATGCGCCGCTGGGGGGTCTGGGTTATCTTCGTCCTGGCGGTCATCCCCAATCCCGTCTTTGACGTGGGCGGGATGATTGCGGGCGCGCTTCGCTTCCCGGTGTGGAAGTTTCTGACCAGTTGTGCGGCCGGGAAAATCATCAAAAACATCGCCTTTGCCCTGGCCGGGTACTACAGCATAGAGGCTATCCTGCGCCTGCTGGGGCGGTAAAAAACGGCCCGGAGATTTTGTCTCCGGGCCGGTACACTCTGGGGTCACCGTGGTCGTCAGCGTTAACGCCCCTTCGTCATTGTTCCGGAAAGAAGACGAAGCCTATGGTCGGGTGCGCCTGGAACGCTAGAAGGGCCTGCTTGAGCGCCGAGCCGGTGATCTGGCCCACGACGTGGTTCGCGCCGGCATTCATCAGGAGCGTTCCCAGCCTCCTGAGCCACTCTGGCTGGCCTGGTTGCCCCCGGCCATCGGGCCCTCTGGGATCACGGTAACAGCCCAAACCATCTGGGAGGCTTACGTCCACCGCGGGCCGGTAGAGCCACCCCTCCGTTTCCGCAAGGAGGAATTAGGCTGGCCTCGTTTCCAGCGGGCAGAGGCCGGGGATACCTGGACGCCCCTGGTGGCGGTGGCCTGCTGGATTTCTATTTGGCTTGCCCGCTGGTGGAAGACAGTTCCTTACCTCCTATGGCTTGTGATACTCCCCCCAGCCTTCCGCCGGTGGCATCTCCAGTATAACCCATCCTGTGGCCGCTGTCTACTGTGAAAATTACCGGGTTCGGACCTGTAGGAACCTACAGGTCACAGGAACCCGTGCGCCTTTGCCCAGAGCACCGCTTCCAGCCGCGAGATCACTCCCCACTTCTGCAGGACGTTCCCCACGTGAAAATCCACCGTCCGGACGGCCAGGCCGAGCTCCCGGGCGGTCTCCTGGTTGCTCAACCCCTGGGCCATCCACCGCAACATCTCCCGTTCCCGCTCCGTCCACTGGCTCCAGCGGGCTGTGAGCTCCCGGCGCGGTATTAAGGGGCTGAAGCAGCGAATTCGCCGCACGGCAGATGATCCAGAGTGATGGTCGCAGGATCGATACTTTTGAGGTCCGGCGTGAGCTTGAATTGAATACAGGCCCCATAGGGGCCTTTCGGGGTGATCAGGAAAAAGCCCACTTTCACTAAACCCGTGGAACGACTCCGAGGGGATATAAAAATTCCGCGCTCTCCCCCGCCGCCCCAACCCGGCTCCAGCAGTGGGTGTTCCATCGTGGGGAGCGGGCGAGCATATCCGCCAGGGAGGACCAAGGACAGGTCTTTGGGAAAGGGAAGCCCCCAGTATTCATCAACAGGCCCAATGAGGGTCTCTTTTGCGTTGTACACCCACATCCCGTGGATTCCCATGCCCTCGATGTCGCTGTATAACGAGGGGGTCGCAGGGTTGTGGCTGAAGGCTGGGTCTCGGATTACCCAAAGGGTGAAGGTGAAGGGCCCATCGTCGATGGTTCCACCGCCCAGGATTTGCCGAGGCTCCGGGGTGGGTGGGGGAATGGAGGGCCAAAGTTGCTCAGGGGTTGGAGCAGGTTCCGGGATGGGCGGCAACAGCGAATACCAATCGGGTGTTCCCACAGCGGGAGAGGGAGTTAAGGATGTCTTGGCCAAAGTAGGAGAAGGTTGGGGAAGTCCTACCGTCGGTGAAGGGGGTAAGGACGTCTGGGTCGGAGAGGGCACCTGAGTAGCCTGCAACGTACAGGCAAAAAGCCATAAACTAAGCAGGACGTTGACGAATATCCGCAGTGAGCGGTACATCGTGCTTTCCCTCATAACAGACGATCGGTTTAACGAGCCTGGGACGTAGCGGCCAGACGCTTCTGCAGCGTCCGGCCGCTACCTCTAGCCCCTACGGCCCTGTATATCCCCGGTACTGCCGGCCAAAGTTTATGGCGTCAGAACAGGAATTTGCGCTTGCAGCATAGCAGAATCCGGGGCTGGGCACTCCGGAGCAGTAGCAGTAATTCGGATCCGAAGGCGGTCTGTTCTCCCAGCGTCCAAAGTAGATGTCCACCCAGTAATTTCCCATGGAACAGCTGGGATCCCCCACGTCCTCCAGGTAGAAGGTGCTATAGTAAATGCTCCCCCCGGATTGAGTGCTCTGACGAATGGGGCTATCCGTGTCAATGCGAGTCCCCCAGGTCCACCAGGCTGCCGGATCGTTCGGACACCAGCGATAATAGTGATTGGCGAAATGGCCTTGTCGGAGCTCCACCCCGGCTCCTCCATAGCGATTGCCCATGGCGTAGCCGGTAAACCATCCCGCATAATGTCCAGCCCAGACCGGGATGGCGATGGAGCTCAGCACTCCGAAAGCCGCTGCCGTGCCGAGGATCAGAAGGATGCGCCTCACTGGGTTCTTCCAGATCATTGCCATGTTGTCCTCCCTCCTTGAATAGCCAGCACATTAGTTGGGGAAAGGAAGACAATCTCGTAGATTTCGTCGCTTCCAGGGATCACGGTGGAGGGCTGCGCCAACACCTGTTCCCAATGCTGACCACCATCCGTGCTGCGGAAGATCCCGCTGCGAAACCCGCCGGCCAGCACTACTCCATCGGTTGGGAAGGCAGGGGAGAGGGAAAGGCTGGCGATGGGCCCGGGTAATGTCCATTTGATAGTCCCTTTGTCCTTCTGATATAGCCCGACGCCGCCCATCGGAGAGCGAACGAGCCACCGATTCTCCTGCTGGAAGTTTCCGGCGGCATCCAGGATGGGAGCAGGTACGTGCATCGGCAGTTCTGCTCCTATAGATATAAGCAGTGCCTGGCGGGGGGACTCCTCATTGAGGGCCAGCACGCTGCTTTCGTCGGATGAAGGGGAGAGCCGATAACGACCACGGGCGGCCCATCTCCACTGCCGGCCGTCCCAGATATAGAGCCCGCGATTCGGACCGGCCGTCATGCTGGCCAGCACCCGATCCCCGCTTCCCGATTTCAGCCGGGCGAGCCACTGGATTGGTCCGGTCGGCCCACTGGCCATATGGGTCCAGGATCGCCCATCCGGGGATTGCCAAACGCCGGTCCAGGTTCCAAGAAACCAGGTTCGGTGTCCTTCGCCGTTTCGGATCACCACGATGTCAAAAGGCCAATCCCCGGCATCCAAGGGCAAATGGCCCCATTCCTCCCAACTCCTGCCGCTGTCTTGGGTACGGAAAAGAAGGATACCCGCTGTATCCGGAGCGACGGCGTAACCCACGTGGTCATCCAGGGGGTCCGTGGCGATGGCCTTGACCATCCGCCCACGCAGGGTGCTGGTATGCCAGGTTCGTCCCCCATCCGCAGAGTACAGGATGCCTCCCTCCTTGCCCCATGTGTAAGATTGAGTGGCGAGGATGCGGCCGGATTGAGCATCCACCAGGACTTTGCTTCGCCGTGTTCCGATCGCTCCTACAACTTCTATGCGAGCCGATCCTGACTCATCTGCGCTCAGGAGAAAGTGGAAGCCCCGGCCTTTCGCGTCCTCCGCAGGGCCGAAGTTTGGATCGGTAGATCGAACCCGATGCAGCGCCTCGGGTGAATCCACGAGGGGTGCGGGGAGGGCGGGGGATGCTATAGATAGGAGTTGCGTCACCGAGTCTACCAGGCTTCCGTCGACCACCCGGACAATGATCTGTGCTTCAGGGATCCGAAGCGTTCCCAACCATCCCCTACGGCGGCCGTCCTGGCCGGCATCGGCCGTGTCTCCGGGCACATCAACGCTCTGAAGCGCGGTGATGACGGCCTCCTCGGGAAGCTTTCTAACATGAGCCTGCAGCAACTGATAGGCTTCCTTCAACGTGAGGGGACGCGGCGTTTTCGGGCTTTGGGCCGTCAGCATAGACACCGATCGCTGCGGCCAGCTGCCGTGATCCACTGCGTAGGCAATCATAGCCATGAGCCACATGGCCGTGATGGCCAAAGTGAATGCCAAGGGAAGCCTGATCCTGTGCATTGTGCACCTCCTGCTTATTCACCAGCCTTCCACCGGTGGCATCTCCAGTATAACCCATCCTGTGCCCGCTGTCTACTGTAAATTCTTACAGGTCGCGACCTGTAAGAATTGACAGGTATGGCCCCCTCACCCGATCATCCCCCGCTCCTTCGCCCTCACCACCGCCTCGGTCCGGGAGGCCGCACCCAGTTTCTGGAGGACGTTGCTCACGTGGAAGGCCGCCGTGCGCTCGGAAACCCCCAGCCGGACGGCAATCTCTTTGTTGCTCAGCCCCTCCGCCATCAGCCGTAACACCTCCCGCTCCCGCTTCGTCAGCTGCACCGGGCCTCTGCCTTCCAGCAGGGCCTTTACCAGGTCCGCTACACCGGGGCTGAAGTACATCCCGCCCTGCACGGCCGACCGGATGGTGGCCACTATGGCCTCCGGTGCCTCCTCCTTTAGGAGGTAGCCCACCGCCCCGGCCTCCAGCATCCCCCAGATGTAGTGTTCATACCGGTACGCGCTGAGGGCCAGTATCCGTACCGGCAGGCCCCGCCGTTGGAGCTCCCGGGCCACCGCCGGCCCCGAAAGGCCCGGCAACTGGCAATCCAGCACCGCCACCTCGGGCTGAAGGGCCAGAATCTTCGCCAGGGCCTCCTCCCCACTTTCGGCCTCGGCCACCACTTCTATATCCGGCTCCCGGTCCAGCAGGACCCGCAGCCCCAGCCGCAGGGTGGGATGGTCATCGGCCAGCAGAACCCGGATCTTCATGGCGCAAGATGCGGGATGGATGCAGGACGCAGGATGCAGGACGCAGGATGCAGGACGGAGGATGCAGGACGCAGGATGGGAAAAAGGTCTTGCATCTTTCCTTCCTACTTCCTACTTCCTGCTCCCTACTTCCTGCTTCCTGCTATCTTTTCAGCAGTTCCTCAAACTCCTCCGCCGCGTCCACCAGGCGGCCCCGACGGCGGGTCAGGCTGAAGTTCTCCCACTGGGTGTCCCCGGGCAGGTCGTCCAGAAACCAGCAGAGGGCCTGAATCTGAGGCTCGCCGTTCACCACCGCCAAGGCCGAACGGAGCCAGCCCCGGGGATAATTCTGGGCCGGAGGGACGCCCACCGCCGGAATGAAGGTGTTGGCCGAGGTGATGTAGACGGGGAGCCCCCGCGTGGACGGGTAGGCGTTGATGATGTCCAGCCACTCCCGATAGACGCGGAAGCCGGCCTGGGCGCCCTTCCATTCCGGCCGCCGGAGGTCGGTCTGAGGCTCTGCGGAGCCGGACCCGCCCAGTTCAGGGGCATCCGGGCGGCCTGGAGCCTGGACGGCAAAGCCGTCCGGGGCGGCCAGGGGGATCCCAGCGGCGGCCTTCGCCCGGGCCGATTCGTCCACCTCGCGCACCAGGGTGTTCATGTAGTTGAGCCAGGGCGCATCCACGCGGTACTTGTGGAGGCCGTCCTGGTCGGTGTTCCAGGGCCGGACCGGTCCCACCAGCACCCGGACGTGGGGATTTTCGGCCCGCATCACCTGGACGGCGTTGTCGGTGTGGTGGACGGGTTCGCCGTAGCCGTTGAAGACCCGGGCATACCACTCCGGGGTCACCGGACGGTCGGGGGCCAGCGCGTTCTGGTCCAGGCCGTTGTAACTGCTCCCCAGGACGTAGCCGTAGACTTCCCGGAGACGGTCGTCCCGGGCCAGGCGCGCCAGGTAGTCCAGATACTCCGCCAGGGCCAGATAGTCGCCGGTCGGCGGGATGGACTGGTTGTAGTCGTAGTCCACCCGCACCAGCACCCGCAACCCCTTCGCCCGATGCCGGTACACCTTCGCGGCCAGGTCGTCTACCCCCCAGCCGGGCTCCTGGGCCCGCCGGACGTAGGTGACCTCCACCGCCCAGCCGCTGCGCCCGTGCCAGTCCCGGTCCGGGTGGGGGAAGACCAGCCCCAGTTTGGTGGGCAGCGGGGCGGAGGAGGGAGACGGCGGCTCGCCCAGCATCATCCGTCCCCGCTCCCGACAGCCGGTGTCGCAACTGTGGTAGAAGACGATTTCCGACGGGCCGGTGGGGAGGGCCAGGTGGAACGTCCAGGTCCACTGTCCGCCCGGGCCGGATTCCCAGGACTCCGGGTGGAGGGCGACGCCGTTCACGGCCAGAAGGACGTGGGTCCAGGGGGTACGGTCGGTGACGTGGAGGCGGACTTCGTCGCCGGGGCGGGCGAAGGGCGGGTCCAGCCGCATCTGCGGGCCCAGCGCGACAGGGATGAGGGGGGTGTTCCCTCCCGGCGCAATGATGACGTAGCCGGGGACGGGAATCAGCGCGCAGGCCAGAAGCGCCAACAGCAACCCCAGAAGCCACCCCCAGCGACGAAGGAAGGGGGTCACAATCTGGAAGGCATGGTCGGCAGGACGAATTGTACGCATGTCCCGGTCTCTCCCTCGGTTTGGCTGGAAATCTCCAGGCGGCTCCCGTGGCGGCGGAGAATCTCCTCCACCAGCGCCAGGCCCAGCCCGCTCCCTTCTACCTCCTGCTTCGCCGCCCGATAGAAACGACGGGTGAGGTGCGGCAAATGTTCCGCCGGAATGCCCGGTCCGGTGTCCCGAATCACACAGAGGACGCCGTCCCCCGTCCGCCGGAGGAGGACGGTGGCGCGGTCGCCCGGACGGCAGTGTTTGAGGACGTTATCCAGCAGGTTCAGGAAGACCTGCATCAGCCGGTCTGGGTCCCCCCAGACGGTGGGGAGAGGAGAATCGGCTTCCAGGGAGAAGCGGATGCCCCGTTCTTCTGACGGGGAGGCCAGGGTGGATATGGCCCGCTCCACCAGGTCCACCAGGTCTATCGGGCGTCGGTCTATCTCCGGGGAGGTCTCCAGGCGGCCCAGTTCCAGCATCAGATGGACCATGCGGGCCAGCCGCCGGGTCTCCGCCCGCAGCAGTTGCAGGGATTGGGCTTTGGTCGCTTCGGGGATGTCGGGCAGGCGGAGGACTTCCAGATGGGTGAGGATGGCGCCCACCGGGGTGCGCAGTTCGTGGGAGAGGCCGGCGAAGAGTTGGGTACGGGCCTCTTCGGCCTCGTACTGGGAAGTGACGTCCAGCAGGAAGAGATAGTCCCACCGTCGGCCGGACATCAGCCACCAGCGGACGGCCCGGCCGGAGGGGAGGCGGAGGACGCGGTAGCGGCCCTCAGGAGCCCGGCCCCGCCGGACGTCGGCGCGGTCGTCGTCCAGGTGGAATCCCCATTCCACGGCCGGGACGGGGCCGGCGGGGGCCTTCAGGTCCAGCAGATGGCGGGCGTACTCGTTGGCGTAGACGTACCGTTCTGCGCTCTCCAGGACGACCCAGCCGAAGGGGGCGTGCTCCAGGACGGCGTGGAGGGTGGCGTCGGCGAAGGTCTCCGCCGCGCGCCGCCCGGCGCGGCGGCGGTCCAGCCAGAGGGCCAGGAGGATGGCTGCGGCAACGGTCAGAAACAGACCGAAGAGGAGCCAGCGGAGTGGAAGGACCAGCATGCAGAGATCACCCCTTCAGCGCCCCGGCCAGGAGCCCCCGCATAAAGAAGCGCCCCAGGAAAATGTAGACCAGCAGGGTCGGCAGCGCGGCCAGGAGTGCCCCGGCCATCTGGACGTTCCACTCCACGATGTAACTTCCCGCCAGGTTGTAGAGGGCCACCGTCACCGGGCGGATGGCCGGGTTCTGGGTGAGGATGACGGCGAAGAGAAACTCGTTCCAGATGGAGGTGAACTGCCAGATCATCACCACCGCGAAGGCCGGCATGGAGAGAGGGAAGAGGACCCAGCGATAGACTTTGAAGATGTTGGCGCCGTCAATTTTGGCGGCTTCCACCAGTTCGTTGGGGACCGTCGCGTAATAGTTGCGGAAAATCAGCGTGGTGATGGGGATACCGTAGACGATGTGGACGAAGGCCAGGCCGGTGATGGAACCGTACCCCGGCACCAGCCACCGCAGCGCGGTCGGGATGTGCAGCGCGTCCGCGGCCGCGTTGACCCTCTGCAGGACCTGTACCAGAGGGATGAGGATGCTCTGGTACGGGATGAACATCCCGAACAGCATGATGGGGAAGAGGACTTCCGACCCCCGGAAGCGCCACTTGGAGAGAACGTACCCGTTGACCGAACCCAGGAGCGACGAGAGCAGCGTCGCCGGGATAGTCAGGTAAAAACTGTTGCGAAAGTGGGGCCGTAATTGCTCAAAAGCGCGCAGGAAACTCTCCAGGCTGGGGGCGGAGGGGAGATGCCACATCCCGGCCAGATTGGCCTCGGCATAGGGCTTCAGGCTGGTCACTACCAGCACGTAGACGGGGAGGAGGTAGAACGCGCTGACGGCCAGCAGGGCCAGGTAGATACCCGCCCGGCCGCCGTGTCGGATGAGCCAGTTCCGCCACGCCGCCTTCATAGTTCGGCCTCCCGACGGATGCTGTAAACCAGGTAGGGGACCACCAGGAGGCTGACGGTGACCAGCAGGAATATGGCAATAGAGGCCCCCTGAGAATAGTGGTCACCCTGGAAAGTGGTTTCAAACATAAAGTAGGCTGGCACGTCGGTGGCGAAGCCGGGCCCCTTCTTGCTCATCGCGGCCACCAGGTCAAAAATCTTCAGCGAGATGTGGCCCAGGACGATGACGACGCTCAGCGTGACCGGACGCAGGAGGGGGAAGACGATGTGCCGGTAGACCTCCCACTCGCTGGCGCCGTCCACCCGGGCCGCTTCCCGCAGTTCCTCCGGAATCCCCCGCAGTCCGGCCAGATACATCGCCATCACGTAGCCGGACATCTGCCAGGTGGCGGCGATCACAATGGAGATCATCGCCACCGGCAGGCCGAAGTTGGGAGTCGTCAGGACGCCCAACCCGACCTGATGCAGAAACTGCCCGACCGCGCTGGTGGGCTGGATGTGGATGACGGTGGGGTCGGTGTACCACTGGGAGAGGGGGAGGCCGACGGCGTTCAAGAGGACGTTGATGCCGGTCAGACGGCCCGTCGCCGGGTCGCCGGGGGCCAGGAGCCAGCGCCAGGTGACCCCGGTGACGACGAACGAGATGGCCATCGGGAACAAAAACAGACTGCGGAAAAAGTTCTCTCCGCGAATGCCCTGGTCCAGCAGAATGGCCACCCCCAGTCCCAGGACGATACAGGTGCCCAGGAAAAGGACGGTGAACACGATGGTGTTGCGCAGGTCAATCTGGAAGCGAGGGGTGGCGAAGAGTTTGGCGTAGTTGACGAAGCCGGCCCAGGAGAGGTCGGGGCGCAGGCCGTCCCAGTTGGAGAGGGAGACCCATCCGCTCCAGGCGATGAAGCCGTAGACGAAGACGGCGACCGCCAGGATGGAAGGGAGGATGAGCAGAACGGAGATGATCCGGTCCCACGATATGCGGCGCATACCTGTTTATGTACCTCCTGCGGCGAAGAAGGGTTCACGGCGGGCAGAAATGGGCGTCTAACGCAGGCCGCCCTGGTTGCGAACGGAGTGAAGGGACCTGGCCGAAGGCCCAAAGAGGCTGACTTTCAGTCGCGCCGATTGGAAATCGGCCTGCCTGGGCGCTTTGCGCCGAGCGTCAACCTCACCCCATCCCCAGCGGCGAAGGCGGCGAGGGAGGGGTGAGGCCCGACGAACGAGTTTCTGGGTAGCCAAAATAGTCTGCGGCGGGGCGGCCCGGAGGGCCGCCCCGCCGCATCGGGGCCCGGGGCGCCTATTTGCAGACCCCGGCATCCTTGCAGGCCTGAGCCAGACCGGCCTGCGCCTTGGCCACATCCTTGTCGGTGACGAAGGCCGTCATCACGTCGTTGATCTTCGTCACCCAGGCCTCGGAGGCCGCTGCGCCATGGGCCAGGCTGGGCACGATGGCATCCTTCGCCCAGTCCTGCATGGCCGTCTTCAGGTAGGGACCGAAGAGGTTCGGGTCGCAGTCGTTGCGGGCGCAGATGGAGCCCTTGAGCGGGTTGAAGGCCTCCTGACCGGCCTTGGAGCCGCAAATCCGCAGCCACTCAATCGCCTGCTCCCGGTGCGGAGCGCCCTTGGGCAGACCAAAGGTGTCGGAAAGGGCGATGAAAATGCCCTTTGTCCCCGGCGGGGAGGCCCAGCCGGAATCGGCAAAGCCCTTCGCCAGGTTGTCAGCATCCACCCAGTCGCCCATAATGGTCATTCCGGCTTTGCCCTGGATCACCAGGTCGTTGGCCTGATCCCAGGAGAGGGCGGAGTGGTCGGGGTTGGCGTACTCCAGCATCTTCGCCATTGTCTCCAGGGCCTGCTTGACCTCCGGGCCGTTCCAGTCGGTCTGGCCGGTCCAGAGTCCCTTGTACTTCTCCGGGCCCATGGTGCCGGCCAGGATGACCTCAAAGAGGTGGGTGGAGGCCCAGATGCCCACGTCGCCCAGGGCCAGCGGGGTGATGCCTTTGGCCTTCATCTGCTCCGCCAGGGCGAAGAACTCTTCAAAGGTCGCCGGGGGCTTCCAGCCGTTGGCCTCAAAGACCTTCTTGTTGTACCAGAGGACGTTGGAGCGGTGGATGTTGACGGGGACCGACCAGTAGTGGCCATCATAGGAGACAATCTCCAGCACGCCCTTGGGGAAGACGGACTCCCAGCCCTCTTGCTTGTAGAGGTCATCCAGCGGCTCCATATAGCCGGTGGTGACCCAGGTGTCAATGAGTTCGTGGCCCATATGCACCTGGAAGGAGTCCGGCGGGTCGCCGCCCAGCATGCGGGCCTTCAGCGCGGGCTTGGCCTCAAAGCCAGCCCCACCGGCGACAGTGGCGTTGATGATCTCCACATCCGGGAACTTCTGGTTGTAGAGTTCAAAGAGTTTCAGGAGACCGGCCGCCTCGCCGCCCGTCGTCCACCAGGAGAAGATTTCCAGTTGTTTCTTCGTGGGGGTGGCGGTGGGCGTGGGCCTGCAGGCGACCATGAGCAACGCCAGCACCACAACAATGCTCAGCATAGACCAGACAGTTCTGCGGGACATGGTTACTCCTCTTTGAGTAACAACTGGGGACGTTGAGGATAATATAGGAGTAATGTAGAAGTCAGGGAGGCTTTCTCCGTGTATGGACACCACCTCCTTTCGGGAACCCAGGCCTCTGAGAACACCCTGGGGCTGGGACATCCAGGGGCAGAAATAGTATACCCCTACCGGGGCGGGTTGTCAAGTTTCGCATTGAGGTTTAGACATGGTAACGATTCGCCATCTGCTCGCCGTTTGCGCCGTTCATTAAGGTGTGGTATACTTGGACTGCTACGACTCCGCTAATTTGAACCTTTTGCCTCTCAACGCGGTATTATTTATGGAGTCTCAAACTTCCGATCAATCAGCTGTCCCGGACGGTGTGCTGGTTGCCCGGTTGCGTCGGGGAGAAACAGCGGCCCTGGCCGAGTTATACGAGAGGTACAAAACCCCGATTTTCCGCACCGCCCTGGCGATTACCCGGGACCAGGGGGCCGCTGAAGACATCCTCCAGGAAAGCTTTATTCGGCTTCTTACCCACGCTGACCGTCTCCGTACAGACGCTCCCGTGGGCCCCTGGCTTTATCGGGTGGCCATTAACCTGAGCTGCGATTGGGTGAACCACCAGCACCGCTGGTCCGCCCTGCTGGGCAAACTGGTAGAGCGCTGGACCGCCCCTTTCCAAGTGGAAGGGACGGTGGAGGAGCGGGAAATCCAGGAGAAGGTCCGGCAGGCCATCCGCGCCCTTCCCCTCCCTCAGCAGGTCGTGATTGTACTCTACTATCTGGAAGGCCTGAGCCTGAAAGAGATTGCCGAAATTCTGGAAGTGCCGGAGGGGACCGTCAAGTCCCGACTCCACTACGGCCGGGAGGCGTTGAAAGAACACCTGCTGGAGTGGCATCCGCGGCGCGGTGTAGTGTATGAGTTGACGTAAGCCGGTACCGAGATAAATGGACGCGCTGGATATTCTGATCGCTCAATCTCTGCAAGATCGCTGGGGCCACGCACGGCCGCTTCCGCGCGTATGGCGGCGACTGATCCGGCGCGTTGCCGCCCTATCCTTTCCCATCTCTCCTGCCTGGCACCCTCACCCAACCCCCCATCCCAGATACTCCTTTGAACCCATTTTTGCCGCCCCGTTCTTCGCTTCGGGCAGCCTGCCGCTGTGGCGGTATGACCTTCTGTTGATGCGGGTTGCATAACCGGATTATACTTCTAAACAAGGAGTCTTTATGGCCATCTTGATGGACGTCAGAAACCTGGTCACCCGTTTCTACACCCAGGACGGGGTCGTCCATGCCGTCAACGGAATCTCCTACACAATGGAGGAGGGAGAGATTCTGGGCGTGGTCGGCGAGAGCGGATGCGGCAAGAGCGTCCACGCCCTTTCCATCATGCGCCTCATCCCCAGCCCCCCGGGGAAGATTGAGGGCGGCGAGGTCTGGTTTGACGGGCGCGACCTGATGCAACTGAGCGAGGCCGAGATGCACCACGTGCGCGGGGCGGAGATTGCGATGGTCTTCCAGGACCCGATGACCTCCTTCAACCCCGTCTTCACCATCGGCTTCCAGATTATGGAAGCCCTGAAACTCCACCAGGGGATGGACGATAAGCAGGCCCGGGAGCGGGCCGAGGAACTGCTGACGATGGTGGGCATCCCGGAGGCGAAAACCCGCCTGGACGATTATCCCCACCAGTTCTCCGGAGGGATGCGCCAGCGAGCGATGATTGCAATGGCCCTCTCTTGCAACCCCAAACTCCTCATTGCCGACGAGCCCACCACCGCGCTGGATGTTACCATCCAGGCGCAGATTATTGACTTGGTGAAGCGGCTTCAGGAGCAACTGGGGATGGCCGTGATGTGGATCACCCACGACCTGGGTGTGGTCGCCCGCCTGGCCCAGCGGATTAACGTGATGTATGCGGGATTCATCATTGAACGGGGCCATGTTAAAGATATTTACAAGCGGCCCCGCCACCCCTACACGATAGGCCTCCTGGGGTCGCTGCCCCGGCTGGACGAGGCGCCGGGGACCAAACTGATCTCCATTCCCGGCCTCCCGCCCGACCTGATTGACCTGCCGCCGGGCTGTCCCTTCGTCCCCCGCTGCACATATGCGGTGGACCGGTGTGCGGAAGAGCGGCCGTCTCTCAAAGAGGCGGACGGAGCGAATCATCTGGTCGCATGCTGGCGCTGGGAAGAACTTGCAGGGAGAAGCCGATGATGGCCGCCGAACGTGTTCCCCTGGTTCGGGTCATTCACCTCAAGAAGTACTTCCCCATCACCCGTGGGGTCATTTTCCAGCGGCATATTGGTGACGTCAAAGCGGTGGACGATGTCAGTTTTGACATTTATAAGGGCGAGACGCTGGGGCTGGTGGGCGAGACCGGCTGCGGCAAGACCACCGTCGGGCGCACCATCCTGCGCCTCTACGAACCGACCTCCGGCGAAATCATCTTTGACGGGGTGGACATCCTGAAACTGAAAGGAAACGAACTGCGCCGGATGCGCCGCCGGATGCAGATTATCTTCCAGGATCCCTACGCCTCCCTGAACCCCCGAATGACCGTGGGGGCCATCATCGCTGAGCCGCTGGAAGTCCACGGCGTCGCCCGAGGCAAGGAGAAGGAAGAGCGGGTGCAGGAATTGCTGCGGGTGGTCGGGCTGAACCCGTACTTTGTGAACCGCTACCCCCACGAGTTTTCCGGCGGTCAGCGGCAGCGCATCGGCATCGCCCGCGCGCTCGCCCTCAACCCCGACCTGATCGTCTGCGATGAGCCCATCTCCTCGCTGGATGTTTCCATCCAGGCTCAGGTGGTCAACCTGCTGGAGGAACTCCAGGAGCAGTTCGGGCTCACCTATCTCTTCATCGCCCACGACCTGAGCATGGTCCGCCACATCAGTGACCGGATGGCGGTGATGTACCTGGGCAAGATTGTGGAACTGGCCGACCGGGATGAGATTTATCTGAACCCGCTCCATCCATACACCCAGGCACTGATGAGCGCGGTGCCGGTGCCCGACCCGGAGGTGGAAGAGAAGCGGCAGCGGATTATCCTCAAAGGGGAAATCCCCAGCCCAGCCAATCCACCGAAGGGCTGCAACTTCAACACCCGCTGTCCGGTGGCGATGGATGTCTGCTACGAGGCGGAACCGGAGTACCGGGAGGTGAAGCCAGGCCACTGGGTGGCCTGCTACAGGGTGTGATGGAGAGCTTTTCCATCGGGCTCTGCTGGAGACGGCGACCCTGGAGATAACTGGGTCTGGCGTTGAATCCGTTTACCCGTGCCTTTAGCCGATACAGACCTCAAGAGCTTGATGAGTGGCGGAGTAGAGAGCTTTGATATCCCAAAACCATAGTGCTTTCCATTTGGAAGGAGGTGATGCCTATAGGCTGACGAACGGATGAACCGTCCCTTTCCAGTGTTTCAATGCATCAACCCTTATACCATTTCTTAAGGAGGAGGAAGATGATCGCTAGAAAGTGGTCTATACTGGCCATCCTGGCCGTGCTGGCCGCGCTGCTGGTCACCTCCTGCAAGCCAACTACTGTGACGGTCACGGTGGAAGTGCCAAAGGAAGTGGTGGTGACCCCGACGCCGCTTCCGCCCAAAGAGTTTACGTCCAAGGACCCCACCACCTATGTCGTGGCGACCTTCGGCGAACCGGAGACGCTGGACCCGGCGCTGGCCTACGAGACGGCGGGTGGTGAAATCCTGCAGAACATCTATGAGACGCTCATCTTCTACAAGAAGGGGAATGTGAACGAGTTCATCCCCCAACTGGCGACCGAATGGACGGTCTCCGAGGATGGGAAGACCTACACCTTCACCATCCGCAAAGGGGTCAAGTTCCACGAGGGGGGTGATCTGACCCCGGAGGACGTGGCTTACTCCTTCCAGAGAGGGCTTCTGCAGGGTGGTACCCATTCCCCCCAGTGGCTGCTGACCGAGCCGTTCTTCGGAGTCGGTGTTGACGACATCGCCGTGGTGGTGGAAGTCGCGCAGCAACTGGGCCTGGAGGCCATTCAGGATGGTATCTCCGAGGAGGAACTGGCCGCTGCCCCCGGTGAACTGTACGACAACACCGAGGCGATGAAGGCCGTGGATCCCGCCATCCTGCAGGGCGTCTGCGAAGCAGTGAAAGCGCGGATCGTGGCCGATGATGCTGCCGGTACGGTCACCTTTCAGCTGAACCAGCCGTGGGGTCCGTTCCTCGCCACCATTGCCCAGACCTGGGGGTCCGTGATGGACAAGGAATGGGTGATAGAGAAGGGTGGCTGGGATGGTTCCTGCGATACATGGGCCAACTACTACGGGATGGCTTCGGAGAACGACCCCTTCACCCCCATCGCCAACGGCACCGGGCCCTTCAAACTGGACCACTGGACGCCGGGCCAGGAAATCGTCCTGGTGCGCAATGACAACTACTGGCGCACCGAGCCGGCCTGGGAGGGTGGCCCGACCGGTCCAGCCAAGCTGGAGCGGGTGGTCATCAAGAAGGTGGACGAGTGGGGCACCCGCTTCGCAATGTTCCAGGCTGGCGATGCCGACTGGGTGGCTGTGAACCGGCAAGATGTCAGCCAGGTGGACCCGATGGTCGGGGAGAAATGCGTATGGAATAGCGAGAAAAGCGACTTTGACTGCGAAGTCGTGGGCGAGGGTCCCTTCCGCCTCTACATCGGCTTCCCGACCATCTCCCGGACTGACGTCTTCTTCAACTTCCACATCAACGTACCCGAAGGCGGGAACCCGTTTGTCGGGAGCGGCAAACTGGATGGAAACGGTATCCCGCCGGACTTCTTCTCCGATCTCCACATCCGCCGCGCGTTCAACTACTGCTTTGACTGGGATACCTACATCCAGGACGCTCTGGTCGGTGAAGGGGTTCAGTCCACAGGGCTGGCTTTGCCAGGGATGATCGGCTATGATCCCCAGGGCCCGCACTACTCCTACGATCCGGAGAAGTGCGCCGAGGAGTTCAAACTGGCCGACCTGGACAAAGATGGCATCCCGGCGGGTGAGGACGAGGATGACGTCTGGAACGTCGGCTTCCGGATGCAGGTGGCCTACAACACGGGCAATGTGGTCCGGCAGACCGTTGCCGAAATTCTGGCCTCCAACCTCTCCCAGGTGAACGAGAAGTTCCAGGTGGAGATCGTGGGTCTGCCCTGGCCGACATTCCTGCGCAACCAGCGGGCCCGGACCCTGCCGCTGTTTATCAGCGGCTGGCTGGAGGACATCCACGACCCGCATAACTGGTATGTGCCTTATCTGACCGGCACCTATGGGCGCCGGCAGAGCCTGCCAGCGGATGCGGTCGCCGAGTTCCAGGCGCTGATCAACCAGGGCGTGATGGAGACGGATCCGGCCAAGCGGGATGCCATCTACAAGGAACTCAACCAGAAAGTTTACGACCTGACTCCGCACATCATCCTGGCCGTGGCGACGGGCCGCCGCTACGAACAGCGCTGGGTCCAGGGGTGGTACTACAACCCCATCTATCCGGGCCAGTATTTCTACGCTCTCTCCGAGAAATAGCACGGCTTGCCTTTGGGGCAGGGGTGCTTGTCACCCCTGCCCCTCACTTTCCTGAACTGAGGTTGAGGAGATCTGATGACTGCTTATATTGTCCGTCGGCTGCTGCTGTTGCCGGTTTTGCTGTTTGGTGTGACCGTGATTATTTTTGGGCTCTTGCAGTTTCTCAGTCCGGTGGAGCGGTCGGCTCTCTATGTCCGGGAGATCCCCCACACCGAAGGGGCTGTAGAAGGCATTATCAAAAGATATGGACTGGACAAGCCCATTTATGTTCAGTACTGGTACTGGCTGGTAGGCCGTATAGACCCGGTCACAGGCCAGCGCGTGGGGGGTATCCTTCGGGGCGATTTGGGTTATTCTCGCGTGGGCTCTCAGCCAGTGGCCAAACTCATCGCACAGCGCTTCCCCGCAACGGCAGAACTGGCCCTTTGGGCCGTTGTGCCGATCATAGGCGTGGGCATCTGGCTGGGAGTCCAGTCGGCGGTGCGGCATAACCGTTTTTTTGATCAGGTGGCGCGTGTCTTCAGCATCATTGGATGGTCTTTCCCTACCTTCGTTTTCGGCCTGCTGGTCTTGATGATTTTCTATGCCAAGTTGCGATGGTTCCCACCTGGCCGTTTATCGGATTGGGCCTCGGCCATCGTCAACTCAGACCAGTTCCGCCAGTATACTCATATGTACACGATAGACGCCCTGCTGAATCTACGGTTTGATATCTTCTGGGATGCATTAAAGCATCTCATCCTGCCGGTGATGACCCTTTCCTACCTCAATTGGGCCCTTCTGTTGCGAGTCACTCGCTCCTCTATGCTGGAAGTTCTGGGACAGGATTATGTTCGGACCGCTCGCGCCAAAGGGCTACCCGAGCGACTGGTGATTAATCGCCATGCCCGCCCGAATGCCCTGATCCCGGTCGTTACCCTTGCGGGACTGATGGTCGCCGGCCTGCTGGGCGGGGTGGTGATTACTGAGACGGTTTTCAATTATCCGGGTATCGGTTCCGCCGCGGCTCAAGCGGCTATTCAATTGGACGTTGTGACTGTATTGGGGTTCGCCCTGTTTAACGGGACGATCCTGATTCTGGCAAATTTGGTTGTGGATATCCTCTATGCGGTGATTGACCCACGCGTACGTTTCGGATAAGTTTGCTGAGGAGGCTCCTTGCAAATGGAAAACCGGTCAGTGCAGATTTCAGAATTCCCCCCTTTGCGGGAACTTGGTTGGCTGGAACGGCTATTAGGCCCGGATAATTATCGCGCCTTGCGGGCCTTAATCACCACACCCGCCGCGATTATGGGTCTGATTCTGCTCGCAATATTCATTATCGTAGCCATTGCCGCTCCTGTGATTGCACCGCCTGTCAACCCCAGAGACCCCTATCGGATTCCCAGAGACGGCTTCAGTCCGGATCCCCGCCCAATGGGCTCAGAATGGAAACGGAACCCACCACCTCTCCCTTTTTGGTGGAAATGGGTGATGAAAACTGACCATTGGGTTCACCTTTTAGGCACGGCCAGCGGTCAGTGGGATATCTTCTATGGGGTTATCTGGGGGACCCGGACGGCCTTCCGGGTCGGTATCACGATTACCCTGGCCACTCTGATTATCGGTGTCCTGCTGGGCTCTATCGCCGCATATTACGGTGGGGTGGTGGATAATATCTTGATGCGTATCGTGGATGTTTTCTTGACCTTGCCATTCTTAATGGCCGCGTTGATTCTGGCTACTATCCTGGTCCCCCGTTTTGGCAAAAGCATCTATCCGGCAATGATCGCTCTCATCGGGTTCGGCTGGATGGGCTATGCCCGGTTAATCCGGGGGGACATCCTTTCCCTTAAAGAGCGCGAATACGTACTGGCAGCGCGCGCTGTGGGAGCCCGAGATTACCGAATTCTGTTCCGCCATATTGTGCCGAACGCGATTTTCCCCACCCTCGTGGTGGCATCAATGGACATCGGTTCTTACGTACTGAGCTTTGCTGCCTTGGCCTTTCTGGGAATCGGGGTGGAAATCGGATATGCAGACTGGGGGCAGTTGCTGAGTTTCGCCCGCAACTGGATTACCAGTCTGGCGGATTACTGGTATATCGTGGTATGGCCTGGCTTAGCACTGGTACTGTTTGTCCTCGCCTGGAATCTGGTCGGTGATGCTCTGCGGGATGCCCTGGATCCCCGAATGCGGACCATCAAACGCTGATCGGAGGTCATCCTGCTGTCAACAAAGGGGGGGCGGTCTGCGGGCAGGCCGTCCCCCTTTTCATTCTCCGATTCTCCGATTCCCCGATTCCCCGATTCTCTATGTCCGTCCAATCCTTCGCCGAACGGCTCATCGCCAACGTGGAGCGGGTGATCGTCGGCAAGCGGGAGGTGGTGGAACTGGTGGTCATCGGCCTCCTCTGCCAGGGCCACCTGCTCATTGAGGACGTCCCCGGCACCGGCAAGACTATGCTGGCCCGGAGTATCGCCCGCTCGCTGGGTTGCTCCTTCAGCCGCATTCAGTTCACCCCCGACATGCTCCCCAGCGACGTCACCGGCGTCTCCATCTATAACCAGGCCACCCGTCAGTTTGAGTTCCGCCCCGGCCCCATCATGGCCCAGATCGTCCTGGCCGACGAGATCAACCGGGCCACGCCCAAGACCCAGGCGGCGCTCCTGGAGGCCATGGAGGAGCGCCAGGTCACCGTGGACGGCGTCACCCGGCCCCTCCCCCGCCCCTTCATGGTGCTGGCAACCCAGAACCCCATTGAGTACGAGGGCACCTTCCCCCTGCCGGAGGCGCAACTGGACCGCTTCTTCCTGCGTATCCGCCTGGGCTACCCGGCGGTGGAGGACGAAGTGCGCATCCTGGAGCGCCAGCAGTACCGTCATCCGATAGAGGAACTGGAGACGGTGGCCTCGGTGGAGGAGTTGCTGCAGGCCCAGGAGGCCATCCGGGCCGTCTATGTGGCGCCGGCGGTGAAGCGGTACATCGTGGAACTGACCCGCCGTACCCGAGAATACCCCGACATCTACCTGGGGGCCAGCCCGCGCGGGAGCCTCACCCTCTACCGGGCCGGGCAGGCCCGCGCGGCTATCCACGGGCGGGACTTCGTCCTCCCGGACGACGTGAAGGCGCTGGCCCTCCCGGCCCTGGGCCACCGGGTCATTATCGGCCCCACGGCCCGGATGCGGGACGTGACCGCCGAGGAGATGGTGGAAGAAATCCTCCGCCAGGTTCCCGTCCCCGGCGGCGACGTCCTCCCGACAACCGACTCCCGACTATCGGCTACCGGCTAACGGCTATCGGCTTCCGGCTATGCTCTGGCTCATCCTGGGACTCTTCGCCGCCAGCGCCCTCGCCCTGGGCCTCACCGGCAACCCCCTCTACGCCCATCTGACCTATCTCTGGGCGCTGGTCCTGCTGGTCAGCCGCATCTGGTCGGCGACAGCATTGCGCGGAATAGAAGTGTGTCGCCGGACGCGTATTTTCCGGGCTCAAGTTGGGCAGATTCTTGAGGAGCGATTTGAAGTTAAAAACACCGGCCGTATGACGCGATGGTGGGTGGAAGTGCGTGATCGGTCGCCCCTTGCTGTTACAAGGAGCTCGCGGGTATTAACAATGCTTCGCGGGCAAAGTGCTTACCCCTATTGGGCGCGTCTCCGTTTAACTCAGCGGGGCGTCTTCCCCCTGGGCCCCACCGAAATCCGCTCCGGCGACCCCTTCGGCCTCTTCCCGGTCCGGCGAGAGTTCCCCCCCACGGCCACCCTGGTCGTCTACCCGATGACGGTGGAGGTACGGTCGTTCCCCTCGCCGCCGGGGCTCCTGCCCGGCGGGGAGGCGCTGCGCCGCCGGACCCACCAGATCACCCCCAACGCCGCCGGCGTGCGGGAGTACGCCCCCGGCGACCCCCTGAACCGCATCCACTGGCCCAGCACGGCCCGCCGGGACCGGCTCATCGTCAAAGAGTTTGAACTGGACCCCCTGGCGGAGGTCTGGATGTTCGTGGACGCCGAGCGCGCCGTCCACCACGCCCTTCCCTCCATCCCGGCCGCTCCGGCGGACGAACTCCTCTGGCGGCCCTTCGGCCCCGTCACCCTGCCGCCTTCCACAGAAGAATACGCGGTGACGATTGCCGCCTCGGTGGGGCGGTACTTCCTGCGGCGGGGACGGGCGGTGGGGCTGGTCTGCCAGGGGGCCGGGCTCACGGTCCTTCCGCCGGACCGGGGCGGGCGGCAACTGCGGAAGATGCTGGAGGCGCTGGCCCTGGTTCGGGCCGACGGCGACCTCTCCTTTTCGGCACTCCTGGGCGTCCAGGCCCGCCACCTCCCGCGCGGGAGCACGGTTGTCCTGATTACCCCCTCCACCCGACGGGAGGTCGCGGTGGCCGCAGACCAACTGGTCCGCCGGGGGCTGCGGCCGGTGGTGGTCCTGCTGGACGCGGCCACCTTCGGCGGCCCGCCCGGGACGGAGGAACTGGCGGCGGCGCTGCGCGCGCTGCGGGTGCCCGTCCTGCGGGTAGCCTGCGGCGCTGACCTGACGGTGGCCCTGAGCAGCGGCGGATAAAAAAAACGGGCCAGGCACTTCTCAAGGTGCCCGGCCCGTTTATGCCGAAGCAGGCGGCAGTCACACTTCCATCACCGCCGCCAGTTTCCAGAGTTCCAGATTGATCTCTTTGCAGAACGCGACCGCTTCCTCCAGCGGTGTGGTGACGGCCCGGTCGTGGCGCCACCCCACCATCACGCCGCGCTCCCCCCGGATCAACGCCTCGGCGGCAGCCGCCCCCAGGCGGGTTGCCAGCAGCCGGTCAAAGGCCGATGGCCGCCCGCCCCGCTGGATGTGTCCCAGGACCGTCAGGCGGATCTCAAACCCCAGTTCCTCCCGACGGCTGTTCAGATAGTCCACCAGAGCCTGGGTGCCCGGCTTCCACCCCTCGGCGACGATGATGATGCAATGCGCCTTCCCTCGCACATACGTGTCGCCGATGACCCGCGCGACCTCCTCCATCGGGGTCTCCACTTCCGGAATGAGCACCTGTTCGGCGCCGCCGGCCACCCCGCTGGCCAGGGCCAGATAGCCGCAGTTGCGCCCCATTGTCTCAATCAGAAAGGCCCGGTTGTGGGAGGAGGCCGTATCTTTGATGCGGTCTATGGCGTCCAGGATGGTATTCAGCGCGGTGTCCACGCCGATGGCGATGTCGGTGCCGTTCACATCGTTGTCAATGGTCGCGGGGACGCCGACGACGGGGAAGCCCATGCGGTGCAGTTCCAGCGCGCCGGTGAGGGAGCCATTGCCGCCGATGACCACCAGGCCGTCTATGTCCAGCCGGTTGAGGGTGCGCAGCGCCTCCCGGCGTCCCTTCTCCGTCTGGAATTCCGGACAGCGGGCGGTGCCCAGGAAGGTGCCGCCGTAGCCCATAATCCCCCCGACGGCCCGCCGGTCCAGTTCCACCACCTCGCCGTTGATCAGGCCCAGGTATCCCCGCCGGACTCCGATCACCTCCGCCCCCAGATGGATGGCCATCCGGGTCACTGCGCGGATGCAGGGGTTCAGCCCCGGCCCATCACCGCCGCTGGTCAGCACCGCGACCCGCTTCATCTCCACCTCCCCGCCTCTGCTCCCGTTTCACGTCACGCTTCATGCTTCACGTTTCACGCTTCAGTACAAAAACATCGGCTTCCCGTGAACGTGCATCACTTTGGGGCGATACTCGTCCACATCGTACAGCGCCCGGACATCCACATGCTTGACTCCCAGCGTCGGCGATTCGGCACCTACATCGGTGTACCGTCCTTCCCGCAGGGCCACCATCCGGCCGAACTTCTTCTCCTGGATCAGGTCCATCGCGGTATTGGCGAAGTTGACGGCGACCATAATGTCCAGCGCGTCGGGCTCGCCGGAGCGCATCAGGTAGGCCAGTTCCTGGCACATTGTCCCCTCGCCGGTCATCTGCTCCAGCCGCTTGGCGGTCACGGCACCGATGCCGCCCAGTTTCTTGTGGCCGTAGGGATCGGGGACGCCGGACTGGATGACGTCTTTCCCGATCTCGCGCGCCCCTTCGGAGATAGTCAGGATGGCATAGCGGCTGGGGTTCTCGTACTTGTCCTTGATCAGCAGACGGGCCAGTTTCTCAATGTCAAAGGGGACTTCCGAGATGATAGCCCGGTCGGCTCCGGCCAGATAGGCGGCGATCAGAGAGGTCTCGCCGGAGTGACGGCCGAAGAGTTCCACCACGCAGATGCGTTCATGGGAGCCGGCGGTGGAGCGGAGTTGGTGGATAAAGCGGACACTGCGGGTAACGGCGGTGGAGAAGCCGATGCAGTAGTCGGTACCGAAGACGTCGTTATCCATCGTCTTGGGGATGCTAACGATAGGAAAGCCCTCACGATGGATTCGGGCCGCATACCCCAGGGTGTCCTCACCGCCGATGGGCACCAGGACGTCTATCTTGAGGTGTTCCAGTACCCGCAGGACGTGGGAGGTGAAGTCCACGGTCCCGTTTTTATCCACCGGGAACTGCTCCGGATTCAGGAACGCCGGGGCCTTATCCGGCGCCACCCGGCTGGGATTGGTGCGGGACGTGTGGAGAAACGTGCCGCCGGTCCGGTCAATGGTCCGGACAATGGCCTTATCCAGGGGGATCGCGTTCTCCGGCTGGGGAGATGGGTCGTCGGGGTTGTAGTAGAGGAGTCCGGCCCATCCCCGGCGGATGCCGACCACCTCGTGGCCTTCATCCACGGCCCGATAGACCAGTGCCTTGATGCAGGGATTCAGTCCAGGGACGTCGCCCCCTCCAGTCAGAACTCCGATTCTCATGCTTGCTTCCTCCGCAGGCGAATCCGACCGGTATTTGGGGAAATTATACCATACCACGGGCGAGGTTGCAAAAATGCGCGGAGGGAAAAGGGGCCTGGAGGGAGGGCCTGGAGGCGGCGGCCTTCGGCCGCCGCCTCCAGGCCCCGTCTTTTGTGTCTTTGTGTCTCCGGGTGAGAAAATCACACCGGCATCCGGCGGCCAGTGGGATTGCGGCGGAAACGGCCGAACTCCGTCAGGGCGGCCAGTTGCTCCACCGGGAAGACGGGACCATCCAGGCAGACCAGCATCCCATCCAGCGCGCACTGTCCGCAGATGCCGAAGCCGCACTTCATATACCGCTCCACGCTCAACTGGCCGGGCAGGGAGTACTCCTGGCAGAGGCGCAGGACGGCCACCAGCATCGGTTCTGGTCCGCAGGCATAGACGGCAGGGGGCGGGCTGCGCCGCGCCGCCTTCAGCGCCGCGGCTACAGCCGTCCCCCGCTCCCCGGCGGAGCCATCGTCGGTGGCGACCACCAGTTCCACCCCCAGGGCCTGGAAGCGCTCCACGTAGATAAGGTCGTTGGCCCGTCGGGCGCCCACGACGACCGTTGTGGGTATTTCCTGCCGGACGGCATGGCAGGCCAGAAAATAGAGCGGAGCCACGCCGTAGCCGCCGCCGATCAGCAGGGCGGGGCGGTCCGGATGGAGGTGGAACCCCCGGCCGAACGGCCCGCGCACCCCCACTTTATCCCCGTCCCGGACCCGGTGGAGCGCGGTAGTGAACGGGCCAACGCGGGCGACGGTGAGCGTCAGCGGAGCAGGGTGGGCAATGGAGATGGGCTTTTCATCCACGCCGGGGAGCCAGAGCATGACAAACTGCCCCGGCCGGGCCTCCGGGAGCGCCATATCCAGGACGAAGGTGCGCACCCGGCGGCTCTCCACCTGCACATCCCGGATGGAGACCATTTGGGGCAGGGGCACGGACGGCCTCCAGGCCCTATTTTGCCGACCCCGCCACCTTCCGCCAGTCGGCCAGGAAGCGCTCCAGGCCGACATCGGTGAACGGACTGCGGACCATCTGCTGGAGGACGCCGAAGGGGACAGTGATGATGTCGGCGCCGGCCAGCAGGGCCTCCACCACGTGGGCCGGATGCCGGATACTGGCGGCCAGCACCCGGCAGGGGAACCCGTAGCGGTCAAAAATCGCCCGCGTCTGGCGGACCACCCCCATCCCGTCCAGGCCGGCATCGTCCATCCGCCCGACGAAGATGGAAGCATACGTCGCGCCGGCCTTGGCGGCCAGGTAGGCCTGAACGGGGGAGAAGATGAGCGTCGCGTTGATCCGCCCGTTGGGCCAGCGGGAAATCTCCCGCATCGCCTTCAACCCCTCCACCGTGCACGGGATTTTGACGAAGACATGCTCCGACCAGTCCAGAATCTCCCGCGCCTCGGCGACCATCCCTGGGGCATCCGTGGAAATGACCTCGGCGCTGACCGGTCCCCGGACGATGTCCACAATCTCCAGCGTGGTGGCCTTCAGGTCGGCGGTGCCGGCCCGCATCATCAGCGTCGGGTTGGTGGTGACGCCGTCCAGAATCCCCCAGGCCGCCGCCTGACGGACCTCATTGATGTCAGCCGTATCCAGAAAGAGCAACGCCACGATTCACTCCTGCCGTTCGCGAATCCTCCCCCAGGTTTTTGCCTGGGGGAGGATTCTCCGGTGGATCAGCGAGGCAACTCGCCGATATTGCCTTCCACGAACCAGTCAATCGTGGTCAGTTCAAAGAGGCTGAGCCGCTGGCCCGGCTTCACCCGCTCCTGGCCCGCCTGGTCCTTAATGGGGCCGGTGAAGGGATCAAAGAGGACGGCCGGGTCGGTCATCTGCTCCAGCCGCTTGAAGACCAGGTCGTAGACGCTGATCTCGCCCAGAAGCGGGTCCGTGACCTTCACGGCCTTGAGCGGTTCTTCAAACTTGGGGCTGATGGGGACCCCGAAGTCGCCTCCCAGCTCCACTCCCTTCTGGCCCAGAATGTACCAGTAGTCCACATTCTCCAGGTTCTTGTTGTTGTAGATGCCCAGGTAGACCTTCATCAGGATGTCCTCGTAGATGCGCTCCCAGTGGACCAACTGGCCGCTGACCAGAGAATTGGGGCCGAACTGGGCCATCGGGCTGTAGTGGCCGAAGGCGTAGACGGGCTGCCCTTTGTCCATGTACTCCTCTGCCACCTGCACCACGGTGGGGGAGTCCTCGGTGAAGGCCAGGACGTCCACCCCTTCGGCGATGAGCGCCTCGGCCGCCTGACGGGCCTTGGCCGGGTCGTACCAGGAGAAGAGCCAGCGGACGTCCACCGTGGCGTTGGGGTTCACCTCCCGGACGCCCAGGGTGAAGGCGTTGATGTGGCGGACCACCTCCGGGATGGGATGGGCGGCCACGTAGCCCACCTTGCCGCTCTTGGTCAGCGCGCCGGCCATCAGCCCGTTCAGGTAGTAGACCTGGTAGAAGTCGGCCATGTAGGTGCCCATGTTGGGGGCCCGCTTGTAGCCGGAGCAGTGGAAGAAGATTTTATCCGGGTACTTCTGGGCCGCCGCCAGGGTCCCATCCATGAAGCCGAAACTGGTGGTGAAGACAACGTCGCACTTCTCCTCCACGATGAAGCGGTCCAGGAACCGCTCCACGTCCGCCTCCGGCACCGACTCGGCGTAGGCGGTCTCCAGCCAGGGGAATGCCTCCTCCACGATCTTGCGCCCCTGGTCGTGGGCGTGGGTCCAGCCGATGTCGCCGATGGGGCCGACGTAGATGAAGCAGGCCTTCAGTTTCCCCAACTGGGGGCCCTCAGGGGTGGGGGTCGCTTTGGGCTGGCAGGCAACCAGCAGCATGGCGATGACAATAGTGAGCACGAGGGAAGTCCAGAGACGCTTGGACATGGCACTTTCCTCCTTCGGTAAGATGGGTGGGTCAATCGACAGGGAAATCGGAAGAGAACGGCTGATGGTGGCAGAATTGAGCCAGGGGTCACCTCCTTTCGGAAAATGGATGCGTTTTTGTTATAGCACAACTTGGGGGATTTGGCAAATGGAGCATGTTGCACAAGGCATAAATCGTGTTACAATTCACCCACCCTGCGGATATGTGCGGAACCGGTTGTTGACAACAAATGGAGGACACCATGACTTCTCGCTCCGGATGTGCAACTGCCGTGATTGTTCTGCTCCTGATCGCCCTGATCGCGCTGGTCATCTGGCTGGCGCCGGATATTCGGGCGCGCCTGAACCCGCTGGGAGAAGCCCGGGAGACGCTGGAACGGGAAGTGGGGGAACTTCTCCACCCCACCCCCACCATCCGTCCCAGTCCGGCGACCATCGTACGGGAGGTGCGGAGCCTCCGCCGGCTGGAAACCGTCGTCTACACCGTTGAGAAGGTCATCACCGCCGAATCCGGGCAGGGAGCGCTGGCCTTCCTCTTCGGCGATAAACTTCTTCTGGTCGCCCATGGGCAGGTCATCGCCGGCGTGGACCTGGAGAAAGTCCAGGAGGGAGACGTGAAGGTGACAGCCGATGACCAGGTGGTGCTGACTCTACCTCCGGCGGAAGTCTTCGTCGTCCGGCTGGACAACGAGAAGACCTTCGTTTACGACCGGGAGACAGGGGTTTTCGGGCTGAAGCCGGACCTGGAGACGGCCGCGCGGCAGGCAGCGGAGCAGGAAATCCTCCGGGCCGCCCTGGCCGACGGCATCCTGGAGACGGCGGACCGGAACGCTCGCTCTTTTCTGGAGGGTTTTATCAAAAGTTTCGGCTTTCGGGCCGTCGTCTTTGTTCCGGCCATCGCGACTCCGACCCCGACGCCCGCTCCGCCTCCGCCCACGGTGCCCGTGACCATCGTCCCGCTGACGCCGACGCCGTAGGCAGATAAACCCATTGGCGCCGGTTGACCCTCATATGAGCGCGCCGGAAACGGTTCCGACTCTCTGTGTCCTTCGCGCCTCTGCGGTGAAAACCCGTTATTGCTCATTCTGTCATTCGGTCATTCCCCAAGGGGTCCTATGATTCTTCAGGTTCAAAACCTCACCACAATCCCGACCTGGTCTTCCTGGATGAGCCATTCCAGGGGCTGGACCCGGTCAACGGGGAACGGGTCAAGGGGGGTCATCGCCGACCTGCGCCGGGAGGGGAAGACCGTCGTCCTCAGCACCCACCAGATGAACCTGGTGGAGGTCCTCTGCGACCGCATCCTGCTGGTCAACCGGGGACGGTCGGTCCTCTACGGCCCACTGGCGGACATCAAGCGGCAATTTGCCCCCCATACGATCCGGGTGCGGGCGCCGGAACTCCCCGCTGGCCTGCCTGGCGTCGTCGCCATAGAGCCCAAAGACGGTGCCTACGACCTCTCCCTGGCCGAAGGGACCGCCCCGCGCGACGTTCTCCGGGCCCTGGTGGACCGGGGCGTGGACGTCCAGGCCTTTGAGGTTGCCCCGGTGCCGCTGGAGGAGATTTTCATCCAGGTGGTTACCGTAGCGCAAGATTCATCGTGGGCTACAGGAGGATTCTATGAACTGGCGCAAAATCTGGACCATCGCCCGGCATGAGTACCTGACCAACGTCCGCCGGACCGGATTCATCATTATGACGGCCATCGTCCCGGCGCTGGGAGTGATCGGCCTGGTGCTCACCGCGCTCCTGCTGCCCCGGGGCGACGCTGGGGCGGACTGGCTGGAGCGGCAGTTTGACGTGGGCCGCAAGCCCATCGGCGTCGTGGACCGCTCCGGGTACTTTACCCCCATCCTGCCGGAGTACCAGGAGTCCTTTATCCTCTACGAGAGCCAGGAAGCGGCGGAAGCCGCGCTGCGCACTGACGAACTCCAGGCTGTGCGGGTCATCAGCGAGGATTACCTGGAGACGGGAGAGGTCACCGCGTTGACGCGAGAGAGTTTCGGCGAGGCCGCGCTGGCGGATTCGGAGCGGGTGCGAAACTTTCTGATCACCCACCTGCTGGCGGGCCGGGTGGACCCGGCCTTCGGGCGCCGCGCTGCCGACCCGCTGGAGAGGCTCCAATCCCGCATCATCTCCGGCACGGGCCAGGAGCGAGGCGGGGGGACGTTTTTTAATTTCCTGGTCCCCTACCTCCTGGCCGTCTTCCTGATTATGACCATTTTCTCCTCCTCCGGCTACCTCCTCCAGAGCGTCGCCGAGGAGAAGGAGAACCGTATCATGGAAATTATCATCTCCTCGGTCCGCCCCACCGAACTGATGGCCGGGAAAGTGCTGGGTCTGGGCGCGGTGGGGCTGACCCAGGTGCTCATCTGGCTGGCGAGCGCCTGGGGCTTCACCGGCGGCATGGCGAGCCTCCTGGCCATGGTGGGCCGTATTGGCATCCCCGCGCGGGTCTTCGTCCTGGGTGTGGTCTACTATCTCCTGGGTTATCTGCTCTACGCTGTCCTGATGGCGGGTGTGGGCGCGCTGGGGACGACGATGCGGGAGAGCCAGCAACTGGCGGGCATTTTCTCCTTCATCGCCGTCATCCCCTATATGCTGGCCAGTTTCGTGATGATCAACCCGAACGCGCCGCTGGCCCGGGCCCTCAGTTTCTTCCCCCTTACCGCGCCGACGATGATGATGCTGCGCGTCCCACTGGGGGAGGTGCCCTGGGTGGATGTCGCCGGGAGCATCGGTGCCCTGCTCCTCTCCATTCCGGCCGCGCTCTGGTTCGGGGCCAAACTCTTCCGGATGGGGTTGCTCATCTACGGCAAACGCCCGACCCTGCGGGAAATCTGGCGCATCCTCGGGAGTGGATGCGGGATGCAGGAAGCAGGATGCCCATCTTTCCTGCGTCCTGCTTCTTTGAGTTATTAGCGCGACGGGGGCCCGAAGGATGACGTTTCAGGAACACCTACGCCGCTACCTCCCCGCGCTGGAGGCGGAGATGCAGGCCGTCGTGGCGGCCCCGGAACACCGCCTCGGCGACCTGTACGGCATGCTCCGCTACCACCTGGGTTGGCAGGACCGGGAATTCCGGCCCATCCTCGGCCCTCAGCCCACCGGCAAGCGCATCCGCCCCGTCCTCTGCCTCCTCTGCTGCGAAGCCTGCGGCGGGGAATGGGAGCAGGCCCTGCCCGCTGCCGCCGCCGTGGAACTGATCCACAACTTCTCCCTCATCCACGACGATATTGAGGACGGCGACAGTACCCGGCGCGGCCGGCCCACCGTCTGGTCGGTCTGGGGAGTGCCCCAGGCGCTGAACGCTGGGGATACTCTCTTCACCCTGGCCCAGCTGGCCCTCTTCCGGCTGATAGACCGGGCCGTGCCCCCGGCAACCGTCCTTTCCGCCCTCCAAATTCTCCTGACGGCCTGCCTGCGCCTCACCGAGGGGCAGTTTCTGGACCTGCGCTTTGAGGAGGAGGACGGCGTCTCTGTTGAGGACTACCTGTTCATGGTCGCCCGCAAGACGGCGGAGTTGCTCTCGGCGGCCTGCGAACTGGGAGCCCTGATCGCGGGCGCCCCCGCCGATGTGCTCGGGCGCCTGCGGGCCTTTGGCTACCACGCCGGGATCGCCTTCCAGATTCAGGACGACATCCTGGGCATCTGGGGTGACCCCGCCGTCACCGGAAAGCCGGTAGGCTCCGACCTCCGGCGCGGCAAGAAGACGTTCCCCGTCCTCTACGCCCTGGGCCGCGAGCCCCATCTCCGGCATCTTCTCCCTGATGTGGCCTGCTCTTCGGACCATCTACAGGCCGCGATGCTCCTCCTGAACCGCTCCGGAGCGCGGGAGGCCGCTCAGGCCCGGGTGCTGGAGGAGGCCGACCGCGCGCTCCAGACCCTGCGGGAGGCCGGCCTGAGCGGTCCCGCCGCCGATGCCCTGGCTGACCTGGTCCGGCAACTGGCTTTCCGGGAGCGATGAAATCCGGTCTCCGTCCGCCAGCGGTGATATTCGCCGCCTTCGCGGCCTCTTTCCTCCTTTACCTCTTCGGGCTGGTCCTGCCCTATTCCCTGTTCGCCCACGTCGCGCGCACCCCCATCAGTTTCCCGGAGATTGCCCGGCGGGAGCCTTTACCGGCCCTGGCTTTCCTGGTGACCTTCCTGCTCCTCTTCGGCCTCTACGCTCTGGTCTACCGGACCTGCCGCCGCCATCCCCGGCAGGTCTCCCCGGCCCTGATTCTCCTCTGCGGCCTGACGCTGGCACTGCTGGTGAGCCTCACCTATCCCGTCGGCGCGGGGGATGTGGTGGACTACGTCACCCATGGGGAGGAACTGTTCTATTACCGGGAGAACCCGCTGGTGGTCCCGCCGGGGCATCTGCCGGATACGGCCTTCGCCCGCTACTCTGCCTACCTTATGGCTCCTTCCAACTACGGCCCCCTATGGACCTGGATCAGCGCCCTGGTGGTGGGCGTGTTGGGGCGGGAGAGCCTGGCGCTGAACCTCCTGGGATTTAAGGGCGTCGCTATTGCGGCCTACCTGGCCCAGACGTTGCTGATTTACGCCGTCCTGCGCCGCCGCCAGCCCGACCTGGCCCCGGCGGGACTGGCCTTCTTCGCCTGGAACCCGCTGGTCCTCTACGAATTCGCCGCCAACGGCCACAACGACGCGGCGATGATGGCCTTCGCTCTCCTGGGCATCTATTTCTGGGAACGGCGCCGCCCGTTGGGGATGACGGCGGCCCTCACCCTCTCCTTTCTGGTCAAAATCCCGATGGTGCCCCTCCTGCCGCTGTTCCTGCCGGCCTGGGCCCGAAGCGCGGGGGAGTGCTGTCAACGCGACTCCGCTTCTCCCCGTCGCTTACCACCAACGTTCGTAGTCAGGCACGAAGCGCAGCGGAGTGCCGTCCAACGCGACTCCGCTTCGCTGCGTCGCTTACTACGAACGGTCCAGCGCGACTCCGCTTCGCTGCGTCGCTTACTGGCAACCGTAATGCTCAGCCTCGCGCTGGTGGCGCTGGCGTACCTCTCTCTGCCGCGACCGCTGGACGCGCTGACCAACCTTTCCACCCGCTCCGGCCTCCTCACCCACTCCCTCCCCGCCGTTCTCTCTCTCACCCTGCGACTGGTCGGGCTGAACGAAATGGCCGCCGGGAGGATGGCCCAGTCGGCCGCGCTGGGCGCCTTCGCCGTCGCCTTCATCCTCCAACTGGCCCGGACCTGGGCGCGTCCTGGGGCCGTCCTCCGCCACGCCTTTGATCTGATGCTCTTCCTCCTGCTCTTCGCCACCCCGTGGTTCCAGCCCTGGTACGTCACCTGGGCGGTGGCGCTGGCGGCCCTCTTCCCCCGCCCGGAGGCCCCGCTCCAGGCCGGCCTCTTCAGCCTGACGGTGGTCTTCTCCTACGTGGTCTACGGCTTCGTCTGGTTCTGGATTCCCCATCTGGCCAACTGGGGGAACGCCCTGGGCATCACCCTGATGGCCGTGGCGACGACGTATCTCATCCCGTGGGGGTATACGCTCCGGGTGTGGGGGCGGTCGGGCCGTGTCGGCCCACAGGCGGAGGCGGCGAGGTGAACTGCGCCCTCTGCGGTGGGAGAAGACGCCCCACACCCCCGCACCGTTTGCTTTTATCTGTAAAGTGGTATAATGAAAAAAAGTTATTCTCAATCCCGGCCCCTCCAACCGGGGCCGGCGGACGGGCTTTATCCCGTCCGTAAACAAAGGGGCGTAATGACCAGAAGTCAGATGGCTGAATCCTTTACCCCCCGCTTCCCTCCCGCCTCCCACATCTGCGGCTTCTACCACTCCGGAGACCATCCGGTTGCGCCTGGTGGCCAGGGCGGGGCCCTTCACCGTTCAGGCCGACCCGACCCGCCTGCGGCAGGCGGTGGTCAACATAGTCCTCAACGCGCGGGACGCGATGCCGGAGGGTGGGGAGATTCGTCTCGGCCTTTCCCGGTTGACGGTGGGGCCGGAGAAGAGGCCGCCACTGATGGGGATGGGGCCCGGGGAGTGGGTCTGCATAGAGGTCGCCGATACGGGTACGGGCATCCCGCCGGAGGTACTGCCCCACATCTTTGAGCCGTTCTTCACCACCAAGCCCCGGGGCGTGGGGACGGGGCTGGGACTGGCGCAGGTTTACGGCATCGTCCAGCAGCACGGCGGCCACATCGGCGTGGAGACGGAGGTGGGGAAAGGGACGACCTTCCGGGTCTACCTGCCCGCGGTGGCGGAGGAGGCGCCCGCGCTGGGGCCGACGGCTGAAGTCCCCCTGCCCACCGGTCGCGGGGAGATGATTCTGCTGGTGGAGGACCATCCGGCGCTGCGGGCGGCGGGGCGGAAAGTGCTGGAACAGTTGGGCTACCGGGTGCTGGAGGCGGCAGACGGGCGGGAGGCACTGGAAGTGTACGCCGCCGAACAGGTGGACCTGGTCCTCACCGACGTGGTGATGCCGGGGATGGGCGGTGCGGCGCTGGTGGAGGCGCTGCGGCAGCAGAACCCCGACGTGAAAGTGATCGCCTTCACCGGCTACGGCGAGGACCAGGAAGTGGATCGCGTCCGCCGGGCCGGTGTGTCGGAGGTCATCCGCAAACCCTTTGAGGTGGAGCGTCTGGCGGAGACCATCCGGCGGATGCTGGGGTGAGAAGAACGGGCCGGGCACTTTCAGAAGCGCCCGGCCCGTTCCCCTATGACCCTCAGCAACTGCCGCGCGGCCCGCTCCCAGGTGAACAGAGCGGCGCGCGCCAGCCCTCGCACCGTCATCTCCCCCCGCAGTTCCTCATCCTCCAGCGCCCGCTGCATGGCCCGACTCAGCCCTTCTTCGTCCTCCGGGTCCACCAGGAGCGCCGCGTCCCCCGCCACCTCCGGCAAACTGGAAACCCCCGAGCAGACCACTGGCACCCCGCAGGCCATCGCCTCCAGAACCGGCAACCCGAACCCCTCGTAGAACGACGGGAAAACGAAGAGGTCCGCCTCCCGGTAGAGGGCGGGCAGGTCCTCATCCTCCACAAACCCCAGGACCCGCACCCGGTCGGGATGACGGGCCGCCTCCTCCAGGACCGACGCGTAGAGCCAGCCCCGGCCGCCGGCGATGACCAGCACCCGTCCGGTATCCGGGAGGCGGGCAAAGGCGCGGATGAGCCGGACGTAGTTCTTGCGCGGCTGGAGCGTGCCCACGGAGAGGACGTAGGGCCGGTCCAGGCCGTAGCGGGCCCGCAACCGTTCCCGTTCTCCGGGTTCCGGCTCCGGGCGGAAGCGGGCGTCCACCCCGCTGTAGAGCACCTCCACCTTCTCCGGCGGCGTCCCCAGCAGGCGGATCAGGTCGGCGCGGGTGGCCTCCGAATCCGCCAGCACCCGGTCGGCCCGGGCCACCGACGCCGGCACCACCCGCTCCAGATACCGCACCAGTTTGGGGACGAAGTGGTCCGGGTAGTGCAGGAAGGAGAGGTCGTGGACCGTGAGCAGGGTCCGGGTGCGCGGCCGGGTGGGGGGAAGGACGAAGTCCGGGGAGTAGAAGAGGTCCACCGGGCCCGTGAAGACCTCCACCGGGATGGGCAGGCGGGCCCGATGCCAGAGGCGGGCGGCCCACTCGTCGCTGATGGGCAGGAAGCGGAGGCGGACGGATGGGACGAACGGCACTCCGCTATCGCTTCGTGCCTGACTACGAACGAACGGACGGCCGGCGGCCGCGAAGAGGGTATAGCGGTAGTCCTCTTCCGGGTACGGCACTCCGCTATCGCTTCGTGCCTCACTACGAACCGGCACTCCGCTATCGCTTCGTGCCTGGCTACGAACCGGCACTCCGCTGTCGCTTTGTGCCCGACTTCGAACGGTCAGCCGGAGCAGCGCGCCGACCAGTTCTCGGGTATATCTCCCGATTCCCGCCCGCTGCTGGATGGCGGCGGTGTAGTCAATGCCGATGTGCATGTCGCAGGGTCGCAGGTCGCACGGAGCAGGATACGGCACTCCGCTGCGCTCCGTGCCTCACTACGAACGGATCACGCCATAGCCGCCAGAATGTCGGAGGGCTTGATCATCTCGCCGTCGGCCCGGTTAACCCGCCGCACCCGGTCCCGACCGACGACCCGCTCCACCTCCAGCGCCAGTTGGCCCAGATTCAGTTCGGGGACGATGACCCGACGGGCGCGGCGAGCCGCCAGTTCCACGACTTCCTCCGGGAAGGGCCAGATGGTCTGCAACTTCAGAAAGCCCACCTTGCGGCCCCGCTGCCGGGCAATCCGCACCGCGTGGCGGGCCGAGCGGGCCGCCGCGCCGTAGGCGACCACCAGCGTCCGCGCGTCCTCTGCCCCGTCCTCTTCGTAGAGCAGGATGTCGGAAAGGTTGCGCTGGATTTTGCGGAAAATCCGTTCCAGCCAGGGGCCGATTTCATCGGGCCGCTCGGTCGGATAGCCCCGCTCGTCGTGGTGCAGGCCGGTGATGTGGTAGCGGTACCCCCGCCCGAAGGGGATCAGCGGCGGGACGTCCGAAGGAAGGTTCTCGTAGGGCTTGTACCACTCCGGCGGGACCAGCGTCTCCGCCCGGTCCACGCGCTCTATGGTCGCGGGGTCGGGGAGTTCCACCCCCTCCCGCATGTGACCGATCACCTCGTCCATCAACAGGATGACCGGCGTCCGGTACTTCTCGGCGAAGTTGAACGCCGCCACGGTGAGGTCAAAGGTCTCCCGCACCGACGAAGGGGAGAGGGCGATGACGGGGTGGTCGCCGTGGGTGCCCCAGCGGGCCTGCATCACGTCTCCCTGGGCCGGGCTGGTGGGGCGACCGGTGGAGGGGCCCAGCCGCTGGACGTCCACGATGACGCAGGGGATTTCGGCCATAGCCGCGTAGCCGATGTTCTCCTGCATCAGGCTGAAGCCGGGACCGGAGGTGGCGGTCATCGCTTTGGCCCCGCCCACCGCCGCGCCGATGACCGCCGAGATGGAGGCAATCTCGTCCTCCATCTGGATGAAGACGCCGCCTACCTGGGGCAGACGGCGGGCCATGTGCTCGGCGATTTCGGTGGCCGGGGTAATGGGGTATCCGGCGAAGAAGGTGCATCCGGCGGCGATGGCACCTTCCGCACAGGCCTCGTCTCCTTGCATCAGAACGGCGCTCATTCCTCCCCCTCCACCTCGGTGACGAAGATGGCGAAGTCCGGGCAGTGCAACTCGCACCAGCGGCAGGCGGTGCATTTCTCCGGGTAGGCCACGATGACCCGCCCGTCCTCGTTCTGCTCCAGGACTTTCATCGGACAAAAGGCGACGCAGAGGCCGCACCCCTTACACCAGTTGGGAAAAACAGTGATCTGCCCCCGGCGGCGTCGCTTCCGGCGAGGCTCCACCGGAGGGACGGCAGCCTCGGCCGTCACCGGCATTTCCGCATCGCTCATTGTACCTCCGTAACAGCGTAGGGGTAATCCTTGCGGTTGCCCCCTCGGGATTGCCCTCGACGGGCAGGGGCGCGCCGGGGCGACCCTTGCGGTTGCCCGGTATGGGGCAGGGGCAAGCCCTGCCTGGGCCTCACCCCACCCCCTGACCCCCTCCCCTCTCCCGAACGGGGTTCGGGAGAGGGGGAGGGGTGAGGCCGTAGGGGAAAGCCTTGCCCTACATTGCGCGCCACAACACCGTGCGGCCCGGGTAGAGAGCGGCGAACCGGTCCCCGTCTTGCGGCGTGCCGATGCCGGCCCCGTAGTGCATGGGGACGACGATGGCCGGATTCAGCGTCCGGGCCGCCTCCACGGCCTCCTCCACCGTCATCACGTAGGTCCCGCTCACGGGCAGGAGGGCCACGTCGCAGGCGATTTGGGCCATCTCGGGGATGGCGTCGGTATCTCCGGCGAAGTAGAGCCGCACCCCCTCCACGGTGACCACGTAGCCCACATGCCCGGCGTTTCTGGGGTGGAAGGGCTGGCCCGGGGCGCGAAATTTGTTGACGTTGTAGGCCGGGACCGCTTCCACCTCCACCCCCGCCACTGTTACCCGGTCGCCGGGGCGGACGGCGCGGGCGCCCCGCAGTTGTCCGGCCGCGTTGCCGCCCGCCAGGATGACCGTATTCGGCCCGCTCACCCTCGCCACGTCCTCCGGCGAACAATGGTCAAAGTGTTCGTGGGTCACCAGGACCAGATCCGCCACCGGCGGCTTTCCGCTCAGTTTCCAGGGGTCAAAGTAGACCACCGGGGGCCCGTCCAGGCGGAAACTATCGTGCCCCAGCCAGTGCAATTTCTGGACCAGTTCTTCCGGTGTCATCGCTCCCTCCTGATGGTGCTCCACAGAGATGTACGCATCATGGGTTAGAAGCCGTCGGCTGAACATGCGGATAATGAATCCGAATCCTGGGATGGTTCACAATTGGTGACACTTTTTGCCCTCACTCCATCTCACCCCTGGCCCCTCTCCCGCTCGCTTTCGGCGGCAGAGGCCTCACCCCCTCCCCTGGCCCCTCCCCCTCTCCCGAACGAGGTTGGGGAGAGGGGGAGGGGGAGGTAGGAAGGGGTTTTGCGGCGGCCGAAGGCCGCCGCAAAACCCGCCCCACCCCCTCCCCCCCATCAGCGTTAACTTAAGGCTGGATTGGGCTCTTCACCTCCCGCCGCCCGAAGCGCCGATGGGAAATCGGCCTCCCTGCGGCCTCCCCCTCCCCCAAGCGCAGCGATGGGGGAGGGGAGATAAGGGGGGTGAGGGCAAAATCGGCCTCCTGCCAGTATCAGCAGTGATTTTTTCTTTAGTGCGAATTTTTAACGCTCTCCAAAAGTGTCACCCATTTCGGTTGAAAAATGAACCCTCCCCATCCACTCGCTCACAACCATGCTCTATGGCTTGACGGATCAACTCCACATCGTCAGGCGGGATTGCTCCCGCAAAGCGCAACAACTGCCTCCCAGGAACACCACGGGGAACCGAGAGCGTAAGAGCACGGGTAAACTCTAATACTTGCCATTGCGGTAGGTCTGCAGGAAATCGTGGCCGCGCTCTAACCGGTGCGAGAACCCCCCGATGTGGGACAGCCTTTCCAGGCTGTCCCCAAATATGGCGGGCTGAAAGCCCGCCCTACGCCTTACCACGATTCAATGCAGTGCTACCGCCATTGCAATTCGTAGGGCAAATCTTTCAGATACTCCGCTACTTTCTCTATCAACACCGTACTCATCTGGCCGCTTCTCCTTCAGAGAGAAGTGCTCACTCCCGCTTCGGTGCCAGGACGATGACCTCCGTCTCCTGGGGTAGGTTCCCCTTGTTGACCTTGAGGGAATCCCGGGCCTCCGCTTTTTCCACCCCCATCTGCTTGAGGAACCGGTTAAGCGTCCCCAGCGAGAGGGTCAGGCCGGGGATTTTGTACCACATTGGCACCACGATGGCCGGCTCCAGCAGGCTGATGACCTCCGACGCCTCGGCAGGGGTCAATCCGCCGTCCCCGCCGACCGGGATGAGCAGAAGGTCCACCGTCCCCAGCGCCTCTACCTGCGGTTGGGTCGGCACCTGCCCCAGGTGGCCCAGGTGGCAGACGGTCAGGCCGTCGTAATCAAAGTGGAAGATAGTGCTCAGGGTGCTTTTCTTCTTATCGGCGTAGGCGGGGATGGCAGTGATGAAGACGCCGCCGATTTCGTACTCACCGGGGGTATCCAGCACCCGGAACGGCCCCCGCACCGCGCGGGTGTGGTTACACTCCGGGACGTCCCGGCTGACGGTGACAATGTCGGCCTTGGGGCGGGGGAGGGTCAGCCCGACCTCCGGCCCGTAGGGGTCGGTGACGACGGTCGCCATTCCCCGCTCCGTCAACCGGAAGCAGTTCAGTCCGTACCAGACGATTTCCATATTCGCTCCTCCCTGAAAATTATAACCCAGAATCCCCAATCGGCAATCCCCCCTTGACCAAAACCCGTTTTAGGGGCATACTTTTTGGCGGGACGCGGATAAACGCAGATAAACGCAGATGAACGCGGATGTTTCATCCGCGTCCCATCCTGAAGAGGGTGCCCCAATGCCGTATCGCCTGGTCGCTGTAGCGACGTTCTTGCTGGTGTTCTCTCTGGCCTGTGGGCTTCTCCCCGCCCCGACGCCCACACCCACCCCGACGGCGACCCCGACCCTGCTGCCCACTCCCACCCCGGAGCCGCCCGATACGGGCTGGCTGGAGGTAGGAGACGGGGCCGAAATCCGCCGGATGCGGGTGACGCCGGAAGGGGGAAGCACCGAACGGGTGACGCTGGTACGGCTGGACCCGGAGCGGGTCCGCTTCCGCGTCCTTTATACCCCCGGGGAGGGGCGACGGGTGTCGGAGTGGGCTTCCGCGCTGAGGGCGGCCGGGGAGTCGCCGCTGCTGGTGGTCAACGGGGGGTACTTCACGCCGGAGTATCTCGCCACCGGCCTCCTGGTCAGCGGCGGGCGGGTCTACGGGACTTCCTATTCGGGCTTCGGGGGGATGTTCGCCGTTCTCCCCGGCGGGAGGGTGGAGGTCCGCTGGCTGGTGGCCCGTCCCTACGACCCCACAGAGGTTCTGGTGGAGGCCGTACAGTCCTTCCCGGTGCTGGTCCGGCCAGGGGGAGTCCTGGGGTTTCCCCCCGATGCCGACGATGGCCGCACGGCCCGCCGGACGGTGGTGGCGCAGGACCGCCACGGACGGATTCTGTTCATCGTCGCGCGGGACGGCTTTTTCTCGCTCCACGCCCTGGCCCGCTGGCTGCTGGGATCAGACCTGGACGTGGATGTGGCGCTCAATCTGGACGGGGGGCAATCCACTGGCATGTACTTCCGGGCGGACGGAACGGTGGTGGAGATAGATTCCGGGGTGCCGGTGCCGGCGGTCATTGTCGTGGCGCAAGATGAAATCTTGCGCTACCTGGCGGGTTTGCGCCGGCGGGGCCGGGCGCCGGAGGCGGCCCGGCCTCCGGCGACACCCGCTCGCCTTTGCGGGCCCGCGACCGGCGGGGCCGGTGGGCCTTCGGCTGGGCCGAAGTCTGCGCCTCCTGCGGTTGCGGCGGCAGCAGCGCCACCTCCAGCACCTCGTCCATCCGCTCCACCATCCGCACCTTCAGTTCCCGCGTCACCTTGCGGGGAATCTCCACCAGGTCCGGCTGATTCCGTTTGGGGATGACCACCTCTTTCATCCCGGCCCGGTGGGCCGCCAGCAGTTTCTCCTTGATGCCGCCGACGGGCAGGACCCGCCCCCGCAGGGTGATTTCGCCCGTCATCGCGACCTTCCGCCGGACGGGGCGGTGGGTGAGGGCGGAGATGAGGGCCGTCGCCATGGTGATGCCCGCCGACGGGCCGTCCTTCGGGATGGCCCCCTCCGGCAGGTGGATGTGGATGTCCGTCTTCTCAAAGACGTCCGGCGCCACGCCCAGGTCTTTGGCGCGGGAACGGGCGTAACTGAGCGCCGCCTGGGCTGATTCCTGCATCACCTCGCCCAGTTGGCCGGTGAGGGTCAGGTTGCCCTTGCCGGGCATCAGGGCGACCTCCACCGGCATCAGGTCGCCGCCCGCCTCCGTCCAGGCCAGCCCCATGGCCAGCCCGACCTCGTCCTTCTCCTCCGCCTCGTCGCGCGGGTAGCGGGGCGGGCCCAGGTAGCGGGGCAGGTCGGCGGGCGTCACCCGGGTCAGCGGCTTCTTCCCCTCCGCCAGCCGCCGCGCCGCCTTGCGGCAAATGTTGGCAATCTCCCGCTCCAGGTTGCGCACCCCGCCCTCGTAGGTGTACTCCCGGATGATGCGCCGCAGCGCCCCGTCGGTGAAGGTGACAGGGTGCCCGTTCAACCCGTTCTCCTCTATCTGCCGGGGGATGAGAAACCGACGGGCGATCTCCAGTTTCTCCTCCTCCACGTAGGACGGAAACTCTATCACCTCCATCCGGTCCCGCAGCGCCGGAGGAATTGGGTCCAGCGTGTTGGCTGTGGTGATGAAAAAGACCTTGGAGAGGTTGTACGGCACCTCCAGGTAGTGGTCGGAGAAGGCGTGGTTCTGCTCCGGGTCCAACACCTCCAGGAGCGCCGCCGCCGGGTCACCCCGGAAGTCCAGCCCCAGTTTGTCCACCTCGTCCAGCATAAAGACGGGGTTAATCGTTTTGGCGCGCCGCATGGTCTGGATGATGCGGCCCGGAAGGGCGCCGATGTATGTCCGGCGGTGCCCCCGAATCTCCGCCTCGTCCCGCACCCCACCCAGGCTCACCCGGACGAAGTTCCGCCCCAGGGCTTTGGCGATGGCCTGCCCCAGGCTGGTCTTACCCGTCCCCGGAGGGCCCACGAAGCAGAGAATCGGGCTGCGCATCTTCTCCGGGGCCAGTTTCTTGACCGCGATGTATTCCAGGATGCGCTCTTTGGCCTTCGGCAGGCCGTAGTGGGACGACTCCAGCACCTCGGCGACATGGTTCAGGTCCAGGTTGTCCTCCGTCTCCTCGGCCCAGGGCAGTTCCAGTAGCCAGTCCAGGTAGGTGCGGATGATGCCGACGTCGGGGGCCATGGGGGGCATTGCGGCCAGGCGGGCCAGTTCCCGCTCCGCCTGGGCGCGCACCTCCGGCGGGAACGGGGCCTGTTCTATCCGCTCCCGTAACCCGTTAATCTCCCGGGTGAAGGTATCCGTCTCCCCCAGTTCCGTCTGGATGGCCTTCATCTGCTCCCGCAGGAAGTACTCCCGCTGAGAGCGGTCCATCTCCTGCTGAACCTGGGAGTGGATTTTGTCTTCCAGTTCCAGCACGTCCAGTTCTTTCGCCAGCAGGAAGTTGACCCGTTGCAGACGGGCGGTGGGGTCCAGCGTCTCCAGGACTTCCTGCCGCTGCGCGGTATCCAGGTTGAGGCTCTGGGCGATGAGGTCCGCCAGCCAGCCCGGCTCCCGGATGTTCAGCGCGAAGACGTAGAGGTCTTCGGGCAGGTTGTGGCTCAACTGGACGACGCGCTCAAAGAGGTTGAGGACGGCCCGCATCAGCGCTTCGGTCATCCGGGAGCGCTCGGTGGGCTCCACGATGGGCATGGCGCGGACGCGGATATACGGCTCCAGGTGGACGTATTCCAGAATCTGCACCCGCTGATGGCCCTGGGCCAGGATGCTGAGGGTGCCATCGGGCATGCGGAGCATGCGCCCGATGATGATGTCGGTGCCGAAGTTGTAGAGGTCTTCCGGCCCGACATCTTCCACCTGAGGGTCCCGCTGGGCGACGGCGATGAGGGGCTCATCCAGTTCCAGCGCCGTCTCCACCGCTTCCATAGACTCCGGCCGCGCCACCACCAGTGGGGCGACCATGCGCGGGAAAAAGACCATGTCCCGCAGGGGCAGGAGCGGCCCCTCCATGATTTCCTCCGTCTGCTCCTCGGGGTATTCCTCTTCTTCCTGGTCAAAATACGGGAAAAACCCGGGCGGCGACCAGCCCATTTGTGTCCACCATTCCCCCCAATCGCGGTTCATCTTCATACTCCGTACTGCGTACTCCGTGATCCGTCTAATCCGTCCGGTCGTTTTCGGGGACGGGTTGGCCGTTGTGTTCGGCCCATTCCTCCCGGGCCTCGGCGACCAGGAAGATGGAGCCGGTGACCAGGATGCCGGTATCCGGCTTCAGGAGCGTCAGGGCCCGCTGGAGCGCGCGCCGGATGTTGACGGCAATCTCCGCCCCGCCGCCGACCGACGCGGCCATGTCCGCCAGTTCCACCGGGGTGGCGGAGCGGGGGTGGTCGGAGCGGGTGACGATGAGGTAGTCGGTCATCGGCAGAAGCGCCCGCAGCATCCCGGGGATGTCCTTATCCGCCGACGCACCGAAGATGAGCACCCAGCGGCGGCCCGGAAACCACTCCCGGAGCGATTCCCGCAGGACTTCGGTGGAGTACGGGTTATGGGCACAGTCCACCACCACCAGCGGGTCGGTGCTGAGGATTTCCAGCCGCCCCGGCCACTGCACGTTTTTCAACCCCTCCTGAGCCGCCGCGCGGGAGAGGCGGAAGCCCCGTTCCAGGAGAATCTGGAGCGCGGCCAGGGCCGTGGCCCCGTTTTCCAGTTGGTGACGGCCCAATAGCGGTATCCAGTAATCCCCCTCTAAATCGGAGCGCAAGATGAAGCTTGCGCCCCGGCGAAAAGTGAAGGACTGCCCCTTCAGGTCAAAGGGGCCGGGCTCCCAGACCCAGTCCCGTCCCACCACGGTGAGGGGGGCATGGCGGGCGCGCGCCGTCTCCTCTATCACGGCCAGCGCCTCCGGGCGCTGCGGCGCGGTGACGACGGGGACACCGTCCTTGATAATCCCGGCCTTCTCCGCCGCAATCTCCGGCAGGGTGTTGCCCAGCAGATAGGTGTGGTCCAGGCTGAGAGAAGTGATGACCGCCACTTCCGGACGGAGGACGTTGGTGGCGTCCAGCCGTCCGCCCAGGCCGACCTCGGCCACCAGGACGGCTATCTTCTGGCGGGCGAAGTAGGTGAAGGCGATGGCGGTAATGGCCTCAAAGGTGGTGATGCCGGGGATGCGGGCGATGAGCGGGCGGAATTCCTCCACCAGCGAGACGACCTCTTCGCGGGAAATCAGGTCGGCGCCGATGCGGATGCGCTCGCGGAAGGTGTGGAGGTGGGGGGAGGTGTAGAAGCCGGTGCGGTACCCGGCCGCGCGCAGGACCGACTCTATCATCGCCGAAGTGGAGCCCTTCCCCTTCGTCCCGGCGACGTGGACGGACGGGTAGAGGCGGTGGGGGTTCCCCACCATATCCAGCAGCCGCTCCACGCGGGAAAGGTCCAGCGTCTGGGGCGAATAGCGTTCAATCCGCCGTTTCTCGTAATCGGTCAGGCTGTGAAGGTATTCTATCGCTTCCCGGTAGGTCATGGGTTCTCCTGTCAAAGAAAACATTTTACCGCGTTCGGCCGGAATTGCAAACGCGGGCTGTGAATTCAGTGTGGATAAGGCAAGGGGTTTTGCCTATAATTGAGGCAACCAGTGGACGGCAGGCATCAACGGATGACGAAACCCTTGCCTTAGAGCATGTCTGAAAAATGGTAACTACCTCCCCCCGGTGGCTGGGATGCCCACTTTTTCGGCGCGCTGGCCTCACCCCTCCCCCGGCCCCTCCCCTCTCCCCAACCCCCTCCCCCAAGCGCAGCAATGGGGGAGGGGGGATAAAGGGGGTGGGGGCAAATGTTAGCATTGGGCTTTTAGCCCCTGGCGTAGGTAGTTACGAAAAATGCCACAAGTGGAGTCAAAGCGCTCATAGTCAGCCACGGAGCGCAGCGGAGTGGCGTTTAGAAGGGCCCAAACGGCATATACCTGTAAGAATTTACAGTAGACGGCGGGCACAGGGTGGGGTACACTGGAGATGCCATTGAGTATCCCTTCATCACCTTTATCCAGTCAGGACCCGTAACGATCCGACAGGGAACCCTTTGCCCTTTCTGGACGTCATGCGGTTAAGCCAACAAATTCAGGAGTTACGCACTTGCCCTGTAGGATGGCCTTTCCAGGCCGTCCAGACGGGCTGAGAAGTGGTCCGGACGGGCTGAAAAGCCGGTCCTACGGGTGAACTGCGTAAGTCCTGAAATTATCAGGGTTTTGTCAGGGGGTAAACGCGATGAAAGACGTGAACAAAATGTTGGGCAACAGTCCACAATCCCGCTCGGTGATCGTCGCACTTTTGGGCATCTCTCTCATTCTCCTGGCGCTGTGCATCCTCGGCGCAGCCATTCTGACCAGCCGCCAGGGACTCTTCCCCACCCCCCCACCGCCCCAGGCCACCCCATCTATCCGGCTGGCCGTAGATACCGCCGCCCCTGGCTCCCCGGTCACCGTAAACGGCGAGGGCTGGAAGCCGGGGGACACCGTCTTCGTCGGCCGGGAGGGGCCGGACGGTCGGCGCACCGCCCTGGCCTCCGCCGCAGTGGGGGTGGACGGTCGGTTCACGGCGGCCTTCGTAGTACCTCTGGATGCCGGAGTGGAGCCAGGAGCCTTCCCTCTTGCCGTGTGGTCCGCCACGACCGGAACGGCAGTGAGGGCCTCTCTCCACATCGTCGTGACGGAAACCCCCACCCCCGTTCCCACCGACACCGCCACTCCGTCGCCTCCCCCTGCGCCCACCGCGACGGCAACGGCCACCCCGCCCCCTCCAACCCCGACCCCTACCCCAAGGCCGACTCCCCGGCCCACCACCCCGCCCGCCGCCTGGCGCGGGGAGTACTTCGCCAACATCTCACTGGCCGGCCCTCCGGCGCTGGTCCGGAACGACGCCGAAATCCGGTTCAACTGGGGCGCCGGCGCGCCGGCTTCCGGCCTCCCCGCCGATAACTTCTCCGTCCGCTGGACCCGCACACTGGCGTTTGAGGCCGGCCTGTATCGCTTCCACGCCATTGTAGACGACGGGGTGCGCATCTACGTGGACACCACCCTGGTTCTGGATGCCTGGCAGGACGGGGCTCAGCGAGAGGTGACGGCCGATTACAAAATCGCGGCGGGCTCCCATACCCTGCGCGTAGAATACTACGAACACGTGGGCGGCGCCATCATCCAGGTCTGGTGGGAGAAACTGACGGCATACCCGGACTGGAAAGGGGAGTACTGGCCCAACCGGACCCTGAGCGGCAACCCGGTGCTGGTGCGGAACGACGAGAATATCTCCTTTAACTGGGGGGCCGGCTCCCCCGCGCCCGCCGTCCCGGCCAACGGCTTCTCTGCCCGCTGGACGCGTACGTACCTCTTTGAAGGAGCCACCTACCGCTTCCACGTGATTGTGGACGACGGCGCGCGCCTATGGGTGGACGACCGGTTGATCCTGGACTCCTGGCACGATGGGAGTGCTCGCGAAATCACGGTGGACTACGCCCTGGTGCAGGGGACCCACAGTCTGCGGGTGGAGTACTATGAGAACACCGGCGAGGCGCGCATTCAGGTATGGTGGGAGAAAATCGCCTCCCCGTCCTACCCCGACTGGAAAGGGGAGTACTGGTCCAACCCCAACCTGAGCGGGAATCCCGTCCTGGTGCGCAACGACCGGGCCCTGGATTTTGATTGGGGCACGGGCTCGCCGGCCTGGGGCCTTCCGGCGGATAACTTCTCCGCCCGCTGGACCCGTCAGGTGACCTTTGAACCGGCCCGCTATCGCCTCTTCGCCCAGGCCGACGATGGAGTGCGGATATTCGTGGACAATACGCCGGTACTGGATGAATGGCACCCCAGCGATGCCAGCAGGGTCTACACGGTGGACCTGCTGTTGAACGGGGCCCGTCGGCTGATGGTGGAGTATTACGAGGCGACCGGAAGGGCCCTGCTGAAGGTCTGGTGGCAGCGGATTGGGGATTGGCCCACACCAACACCAACCAGCACTCCCACCGCTACCCGTACGCCGACCCCGACGCCCACGCCGACACCCTCGCCGACACCGACGCCCACTCCTACCGCCACGCCGACGCCCACTCCCACCGCCACGCCGACGCCCACGCCGACCCCTTCTCCGACGCCGACCGACACCCCGACCCCGACGCCGACGCCGTAGCGGTGGGGGCCTGCAGAGATTGGGTGCGATGAGAAACGGTGCGGCGGCGGCCCTTCGGGCCGCCGCCGCACCACCGCGACTTCCGGCGGGAACCGCTACCTTCGCCGACGGGCAACGGTCATCGTCAGCCATCCCCCCAGGAAACCCCACAGGCTCAGGGCCACGGCCGCCACCACCTGGGCCACTGCCTGGCCCGGGCCGTCGCCGAGGAATCCCGGGACCACAAAGAAGCCGCTGACCCCCTGCCCGATCACGGTGCGGTACATTTCCGCCCCGACGCCGTTCCAGCCCTGCCCCCAGCGCCCATCCGCAAAGAGGGCCACTGCCACCAGCCCCCAGAGCCCGGGGAGGGCCGCCGTCGCCACCGACGCCGGCCCATCGGCCCACCGCAGAACCCGGTCCACCAGATAGACGCCCGGCGGGACCAGCAGTCCGGCCCCAGCGCCGACCCCCAACGCGGCCCAGGGAGGGAGAAACGGCGCGCCCGCCGATATGGCGACCAGTCCTCCCACCGCGCCGCGCGCCACCATCAGAGGGTCGTCATGTCCCAGAGCGAGCCAGCAGTAGAGAAGAGAAGTCAGTGTGGCCCCAGCGAGGGCCAGCAGGCCGTTGACGGCGACCCGTCCGGCGTCCAGGCGCGCCCCGTCAGCGTGGAAGGGGATGCCCAGCGACCATCCCAGCCAGCCCACTGCCATCAGAAAGGCCCCCAGGTTGGCCAGCAGGGGGAAGTGAGCCGGGGGCATCTCGGCAGGGCCCTCCTTCGGCGGTTCACGCCCCAGGGCCGCCAGCGCGCCCCAGGCGACCATCCCGCCCAGCAGGTAGACGACCCCGCTGCCGGCGTAGTCCACCGCCCCGTGGCCGCGCGCCAGGGTCTGGCCCATGCTCGCCAGCCACCCGCCGCCCCAGACCCAACAGGCGGCCAGCGGGAAGATGAGGGCCCCGGTCAGCAGCCCCAGCAGGGCCACCCAGCCGCCCCGCGCCCGCCCGAAGAGGGCCATCGCCGGGATCAGGACGGCCGTCGCAGCGACAGGAAGATACGTAGCGAAGAGGGCCAGCGCCTGAGGGGTATCCGCGCCCTGGCCCAGGAAGAACCCCTTCAGCCCGATGACGCCCCATCCCAGCCCCCGGGCTCGGTCCAGAGGCGACCAGATGCTATCCAGCCCGCCCAGCCCGGGCCGGTCTGAGAAGACGGCGGCGCCGCCCAGGTGGAAGGCGAAACCGGTGGCGAAGTAGCCGACCGCCGCCAGCGCCAGGGTCAGCAGTCCCTGAACGGCGGCCCGTCGCGCCCGCTCCGTCTCTATCCCGCCCCACGCCAGCAGGAGGAAACCGACCGGGAGCAGATAACCCAGTATCAGTGAGAATCCGATTTCAGTGTTCATAGTTCTTGACGTGTTCAAAGTGTACTCAAGAACCGGGTCTTGTCAAGTCAAGTCTTGTCAATTGATGGCCCGACGGTAAACCGTCGGGCTCAGTGGCGAAGCCCCCTTCGGGGGCTGAAATCCGGCTTGTTGGGGGTCTCCATAGCCTGAAAGGGCTTCGTTTTCTGAGCCCGGACGTTTTGCAACTGGAAAAATTATTTGGGCAATCAACTGCGACTCGCCCTCATCCCGCCTCACCCCCGGCCCCTCTCCCGCTCGCCTTCGGCGGCGGGGACCTCACCCCTCCCCCGGCCCCTTCCCTCTCCTACTTGCGGGAGAGGGGAGGGGTATAGGGGTGGGGTGAGGGTGGCGAAGCCGCCGCCCTCAAACCCCCCTTCTCCCCCGCTTCTGGGGGAGGGGGGGCAAGGGGGGGATGAGGGAGCAAAGTCCACCTCAGGCGATTGCCCAAATAATTTGTTAAACTGCAATACGTCCGGGCCTCCTCAGAGCCACCCCCAACGCCGACCATGGTTTTCCGCAGTCCTACCCAAAGAGATGTGAGTAAAATCAAGGGCCATGTTGCCCGCAACTTTTCGCACCATCTGACGTATAATTAGCAGAAGCCGATGATAGACGAAGCAACCTGGATCCAGCAAGCCCAAAAGGGAGATGCAGACGCCTTCGCCCATCTGGTCCACCTCTACCAGACGCCGGTGTACAACCTGGCCTACCGGATGCTGGGGGAACGGATGGAGGCGGAGGACGCGGCTCAGGAGACCTTTCTGCGGGCCTTCCGCAACCTGAGCCAGTACGACCCCGCCCGTCCTTTCCGGAACTGGTTGCTCTCCATCACGGCCCACTACTGCGTGGACCGCATCCGCCGCCGTCGGCCCGTCCTGGTACTGGATGACGAACTCATCCTCGGAGGAGTCGGCGCCAACCCCGACGATGCGGTTGTCGCCTGGGAGACCCGGGAGCGAATCCAGCGATTGCTGATGCGCCTCCCCGCCGAGGACCGGGCGGCGGTTACTCTGCGGTACTGGTACGATTGCTCCTACGAAGAGATGGCCCAGATTCTGGGCAGCACGGTCAGCGCGGTGAAATCCCGGCTCCACCGTGCCCGTCTGGCGCTGGCCCAGATGCTGGGGGAGGAAGCCGGGAGTAGGGAATGCGGAGTGCGGAGTACGGAGTACGGAATACGGAGTAGGGAAAATGGAGTGTGAAACGGCTCTGGAAAAAATGATGAAAGCACTGGATGGCGAACTGCCGGACGAAGAGTGGCAGGCCCTGCAGGCTCACCTGGTGGCCTGTGATCGCTGCCGGGTCCGGTGGGAGCAATTGCAGGCCGCCGAGGAAGTCCTGCGCCATGCGCCGATCCTTTCCCCACCGCCGGGGTTCGTCGGGCGGGTGATGGCGCAGATGGACCGGCGCCGGGCCCGGCGGCGCGCCGTTTTCGGTGGCCTGGCGCTGGCCGCGGGGACCGCTCTTGTCCTTTTCGTCGGGTTCCTCCCGATTCTCTGGACATTGCCCGGCTGGGCGGGCTTCCTGGTGGCCCTCTCCCACAGTGGGGGCGTCCTGCTGGAACACCTTCTCGGGGCGGCCCGCCTGCTTTTGAACTCCCTGGGCCTGCTGGCCGGCGCGCTGGTCGTCCAGACCCTGCCGCTGGCCCTCTGCATCCTGACGACGGCGCTGCTTCTGGGGGGCCTGTGGTGGGGCCTGCTGCGCCGCTGGCAGCCGGTGGCTTCCTGAAACGTGAAGAGAGAAACGTGAAACGTGAAACGTGAAACGTGAAACGTGAGTGAGAAGGAGGGATGATGCGGAAAAGAATCGTCTGGTCTGTACTGTTCCTGCTGGTGCTGAGCAGTCTGGCATGCACCATTACGGTCCCCGGCATTTCCCTGCCCGGCGTGCCCACTCTGGAGGTCGGGCCGATGCAGGAGTACCGGGAGGAGATTCCTCTGGAGGGCACGACGGCCGCCCAGGTGAAAATCACCCTGGGCGTGGGGGAACTGACGTTAACCGCCGGAGAGCCGGACCTGCTCTTCTCCGGCCTCTTCCGGACCAACGTCCCGGCATGGAAGCCCGAAGTGACCTGGAAAGACGGGGTCCTGAAGGTCGCCCAGCCGGACACCCGGGGCATGCCCGGCCCCGGAGCGGAGAATGAATGGGACCTCGCCCTGGCCCCCCGCGTGCCGATGAGTCTGAAACTCCAGGTCGGTGCGGCAAAGGGGCGGCTGGACCTGGGCGGCCTGGCGCTGACCGATTTCTCCCTGGAGACCGGCGCCTCGGATATGGTCGTGCGCTGGGATGCGCCGATCACCGTCCCGATGGACTGGCTCCGGCTCCGCGCCGGGGCGGCCAACGTGGAGGTCCGGGGAATCGGCTACGCCAGCCCCCGGGATGTTCAGGTGGAGGGCGGGATCGGCAACCTGATGCTGGATTTCACCGGTCCCTGGGCCGATTCTGCCCGGATCCAGGTGACGGCCGGCGTTGGGTCTCTGACGCTCCGCTTCCCCCGGGATGTGGGGGTACGGGTGGTGGTGGAAGGCGGGCTGAGCAATGTGCAGACCCGTGGCGACTGGCAACTCTCCGGGGGCGTGTACCGCAATCCGGCCTACGGGCAGGCCGGGGCAACCCTGGAGGTGACCTTGACCGCCGGGATCGGCAATGTGACGCTGGAGTTGGAGTAAGCATTTCCTCACCCCACCCCCGCCGCCTTCGCCGCCGGGGGAGGGGTGAGGAGAATAACGGAGGTATTCCCATGCGATTCCCACGCGTTCTGCAAACTCTTCTGATTGCTGTGACGATGCTGGTGATAGCCACACCGGCCTTTGCCTCGGACGGACAGCCGCCGGGCCAGATTGTCTGGGGAGATTTCACCCTTCAGAGCGGCCAGACGCTGGCGGGAGACCTCATTGTCTTCGGCGGCGACGTGCGGATTGAGGCGGATAGCCGGGTAGAGGGCAGTGTGGTGGCCTGGGGCGGCGACGTGGAAATCGCTGGCACTGTGGAGCGGGACGTCGTGGCCTTCGGCGGCGACCTGCTCTTGAGAAGGACGGCTCGGGTGGAGGGCAGTGTAGTGACCCTGGGGGGAACGCTGGAGCGGGAAACGGGTGCCGTCGTGCGCGGCCAGCAACTGGTGAACCCTCCCTCCTGGTGGCACTGGTGGTGGGTGAGAATTCCCACCTACCCGTACTTCCCTTCGGACGGACTGCCCGCACTGATGTTCCAGGTCGCTCTGCGGGGGGTGGAGATTCTCCTGCGGGCGGTGGTGATGGCCGGACTGGCCGGGCTGGTGGCCCTGCTGTGGCCCCGGGCGGCGGCGCGGGTGGGCCGGAGCGCGCTGGAGCGGCCCCTTCCCACCTTCGGCATGGGCCTGCTGACGCTGGTCGTCGGCATCCTGCTCACCCTCGGGCTCGTCATCACCCTCTGCCTCTCCCCGGTGGGGGTCGCGGTCGCCATCGCCCTGGTGGTCGCTGTCCTCTTCGGCTGGCTGGCGATCGGCATCGTCATCGGCGAGCGGCTGATGCCGAACCTCACCTCCCGGGCTGTCTCGCCGTTCTGGACCGCCGCGCTGGGCGCAGGACTCCTGACGCTGCTCAGCGACCTGCTGGGGCTGATCCCCTGTGTGGGCTGGGTGGGAGGCTTCCTGGTCACCTGCGCGGGGCTGGGCGCGGTGGCCCTCACCCGCTTCGGGACGATGGAGTAAATGAAGACGTGCCAGGCACCTCGGAAGTGCCTGGCACGTTATCACTTGTTGTTCCGCTTGGGCGTCACCTGGACGCCACTCCGCTTCGCTTCGTGGCTGACTACCAGCGGGTTTACACCACAATGTTGACCAGCCGCCCCGGCACGTAGACCACCTGCCGGACCTCTTTCCCTGCGACGTACTTCCGGACGTTGGGGTGGGCCAGCGCGGCCTCCCGCGCCGCCTCCTCGGTGATGTCCGCTGGGACCTCCAGCCGGGCCCGTACCTTCCCGTTCACCTGCACCACCAGCGTCACCACCTCCTCCACCAGCAGGGCCGGGTCATATTGAGGCCAGGACTGCAGGTGGACCGAGTAGGGCCGGCCCGTCCGCACCCACAACTCCTCGGCGATGTGCGGGCAACAGGGGGCCAGCAACAATAGCAGGGTCTGGATCGCCTCTTCCCACGCCTCCGTCCCGTAGACCGCCGTCTCCTTCGCCCTCTGGAGCGCGTTGGTGAACTCCATAAGGCCGGAGATGACGGTGTTGAAGTTGAAGTTCTCCAAGTCCTCCGTCACCCGCTGGATGGTCCGGTGAGTCCAGCGGCGCAGGTCGGCGATTTGTTGGGGTGACGCAGGCTGAGAGCCTGCGCTGCCCGGCTCCAGCACCAGATTCCACACCCGATGGAGCCACCGGTAGACGCCCTCAATGCCCATAGAGTCCCAGGGACCGCCCTGCTCCCAGCGCCAGCCGAACATCAGGTAACCCCGGACGGTATCCGCCCCGTACCGCTCCACCAGGTCGTCCGGCGCCACCACGTTCCCCCGGCTCTTGGACATCTTCTCCCCGTCCTCGCCCAGGATGATGCCCTGGTTGCGCAGGACGGTCATCGGCTCGTCAAAGTCCACCAGCCCTATATCCCGCATCACTTTGGTGAAGAAGCGGGTGTAGATGAGGTGCATGGTGGCGTGCTCCACCCCGCCCGTGTAGACGTCCACCGGCAGCCAGTACTTCCCCTCCTCGGGGTCAAAGGGGACGGAGTCGGCATGGGCCGGCTCGCCCTCTTTGTAGTACGGGCTCAGGTAGGCGTACTGGTACCAGGAGGAGCAGACGAAGGTGTCCATGGTGTCGGTCTCACGGGTGGCGGGGCCGCCGCACCGGGGGCAGGTGGTGTGCAGGAAGCCCTCGTGGTACTTCAGCGCGTTCTCCCCGGTGGGCGGGATGACGGCGTCGGTGGGCAGGAGGACCGGGAGGTCTTCGTAGGGGACGGGGACGATGCCGCAGCGGTCGCAGTAGACGATGGGGATGGGCGCGCCCCAGTACCGCTGGCGACTGATGCACCAGTCCCGCAGTTTGTAGTTGACGGCGAATTCGCCGATCCCGCGCTCCGCCAGCCACTCCGTCGTCCTCCGGACCGCGACGTCGCCCGGCGTGCCCGTCAGCGGACCGGAGTTGAGCATCGGCCCGTAGTGGGCGTGGAAGAGGACGCCCCGGTAGGACGGGACGCGCCAGAGCATCTCCGCGACGGTCCGGCAATCCCGGGCCGCCGGGTCCAGGCCCCGACAGCGATCCAGAATCCGGCGTTCGTTCTCGGGCGTGTCCACCGAGAGCACACCGTCGGCAAAAACGAAGAGCCAGGGCCCGCCGACGACCTCCACCCAGGCTTCGGGCCGGACGTACTCCCGGGCCAGGGCGATGTAGCGGTCTTCCCGGGCGCGGTCAAAGGAGACCAGCAGGCCGCCTTCCCGGGATTCGCAGGAGAAGCCGGCCTGCGCCAGCGCCTCGCCGAAGCCGTCTTTCACTGCGTCGGGGCGGATGAAGGAGCGCCGAGCCCCCTCCGGATGGTCAATGACCGGGATGACGGGCAGGCCGAACTTGAGCGCAAAGGCGAAGTCCCGGTCGTCGTGGGCCGGGACGCCCATAATGGCCCCCGTCCCATAGGTCATCAGGACGTAGTCGGAAATCCAGATGGGGATGCGCTCGCCGTTGACGGGGTTGATGGCGTACGCGCCGATGAAGAGGCCGGTCTTCTCCTTCTCGGTGGAGAGACGGTCAATCTCGCTCTGGCGGGCGGCGAAGTACTGGTACTCCTCCACCGCCTCCCGGTACTCCGGGGTGGTCAGTTCCTCCACCAGCGGGTGCTCCGGGGCCAGGACCATAAAGGTGGCGCCCCAGAGGGTGTCCGGTCGGGTGGTGAAGACGACCAGCGGATCCCCGCGCTCCGTCCGGAAGGTGACGTTGGCCCCAACGCTTTTGCCGATCCAGTTGGTCTGCATCGCGACCACCCGTTCGGGCCAGTCAATTTTAGAGAAGTCCAGCAGTTCCTCGGCGTAGGCGGTGATGCGCCAGAACCACTGCTCCAGTTCTTTTTTGATGACGGGGGTGCCGCACCGCTCGCAGACCCGCTCCGGCCCCCAGACCTGCTCCCGGGCCAGGGTGGTGTTGCATTTGGGGCAGAAATCCACCTGGGATTTTTTGCGGTAGGCCAGGCCCATATCGTACATCTTGCGGAAAAACCACTGGGTCCAGCGGTAATAGCCGGGCAGGCAGGTGATGGCCTCCCGCTCCCAGTCAAACATCGCGCCCATACTGCGCAGTTGACGGCGCATCCTCTCAATGTTGGACATCGTCCATTGGTAGGGGTGGATGCCCCGCTCAATGGCGGCGTTCTCGGCGGGGAGGCCGAAGGCGTCAAAGCCCATGGGGAAGAGGACGTTGTAGCCGCGCATGCGCATATAGCGGGCGCGGACGTCGGAGGGGGCCATAGCGTACCAGTGGCCGATGTGCAGGTCGCCGCTGGGGTACGGCAACATGGTCAGCGCGTAGTGCTTGGGCTTGCTGGGGTCAACGACGGAGCGATACAGGCGGTCCTCCTCCCACTTCTTTCGCCATTTCGGTTCTATCTGTTGGGGAATGTACGGGTCGGGCATGGGCTCCTCCTATTGCGTACTGCGTATTCGGTACGCCCCTCTTCAATGAGCGCGCACACCGGAATACCGATGGGTCCGATGTGGGTTCTCAGAGCATCTAAGGCCCGCGCCGCTTCTTGGGGGTTTGTCTCCTCCGGGAGCAGCCCCTCCCGGACCAGCCGGTCACGAAGGGCCTGGAGCACATACGTACTGATGGAGATGCCGCGCCGCGCAGCGGCGATGCGGGCCTTTTCGCGAATAAAAGGGTCATCCAGATAAACGCTCAGTTTGATGACTCCCATTGGGTGTTCTCCTCCCCAACTTGTTGCCCTCTCAGAATAGGGCTCGAAGCACCAGGTCTCGCAGCCGTTCGGCGATCCCCTGGCACTTCTTGGCATCATTCTCTTCGGCCGCAAAGCCCGGATAACGGACTTCCACCACAAAACTGGTCAAGAATCTCAGAGCGTCCAGCAGAGGGTGCAGGTCCGGCAAAGAGGGCAGGGCCAGTTTCGCCAGCACTTCCAGGTCATGAGTACGAGGGAAATCCACCCCCTGTTCTATCAACCAGGCCTTAAGAAACTTCTCGGCGGATTGCTGAGCGTGAAAGCAAACAGCGTCGTAGACCGGGAGCCCGGATTCTTTCAGGAAAACGGCCACTCGGTAATCCTGTTCGGCTTTATCCACCCATTCACTCGTGATCGGCTTCATAAAGGACCTTGCCTCGGGACAGGATTTCCATAAAGAAGGGGTCTCCGATACGGATTCGTTCGGCGATCTGCTGAGGGGTACGCACCAGCAGGTCGGTGGGAAAAGGAAAGTCTACCGCCTGCCGGATGGCAACGGCCTGCTCTACGCTGCGCAGAGGGGTTTCCATTTCAATCAGCAGGTCCACGTCGCTATCCGGGTCCGGCGTCCCGTAGGCATGAGAGCCGAAAAGGATGACCCTTCGGGGCCGGAATTTCTCCGCGATTTCCTGGGCCACCCGCTGGATTTCGGCAAGGGAGAGGGAATCCGCCATATCGTCTCTCCTCCATCCCTCTGCAATGGTGCGGTTTGTCTGATCGCAAAGACCGCTCTCTCCGGACATCCCCAGATAACCGCTCCGGTGGCTTAATTTTACCATACGCTTCTGCGCCACACCAGCCGGTTCTCCTCTACCCCGGCCCTCACCTCCCCGGCGCGCTCCAGCGAGGAGAGGGCGGCCAGGACGGTGGCGCGGGCCAGGAAGAAGGCGGTGGCGGTGGTCAGGCGCAGGCCGTAGGCGTCGGCGACGTGCCGGACCAGCGCGTCGGTGTCGGCGGGTTCGGCCAGGGCCTCCCGAACCCGCGCCCGGATTTCCTCCAGGCGGGCCCGGTTGGCCGCGCAGATTCCCCGGATTTCGTCCCCGGTGGCGGTGGCGGGGCCGTGGCCCGGGGCGAAGCGGGCATAGGGCATCTCCGGCAGGCGCGCCAGCGTCTCCAGCGCGGCATCCATATCGGCGCAGAAGATGACCCGGTGCTTCTCCAGCGTCTCCGCCGGGAAGACGGCGTCGGCGCAGAAGAGGACATCCCCCACGGCGACGCCCACCTGGTTGAGGGCATGGCCCGGCAGCGGCACCACCTCCACCCGGAACGGCCCCACCTCCAGCGGCCCCGCGTCCACGACGCGGGCAATCTGGCAGGGCGGGGCCATGGTGAACTTCTGGCGCAGTTCCCGGATGGGCGCCGCGCCGCCGAAGAGAAACAGCGGCTCCATGACGGGGTTCTCCATCATGGCGGCTTCCAGGGCCGGCGCGTAGAGGGGGACCCCCAGCCGCCGCTGGAGGAAGTGGGCGCCGCCGTGGTGGTCGGCATGGGCGTGGGTGAGGAAGACGGCCTCCAGTTGGACCCCCTCCCCTTCGGCGAAGCGGAGGGCCCGCCGGGCCGCATCCTCGTCCAGACCGGCGTCTATCAGCAATCCCCTCCCCTCCCGGACGACCAGCCCCATATTGGAGCCGCCCTGGAGGTGGAAAATGCCCGGGGCCAGTTCTACGACGTTCATCTGCCCTCCACGAAGGTCAGCCAGCCGAAGCGGTCCGCTTTCCGGCCGGTCACGATGGCGAAGAACTCTTCCTGCAGACGGGCCGTAATGGGCCCCCGCTCCCCATTTCCGACCAGAATCCCGTCCACGCTCCGGACGGGGGTGAGCTCGGCGGCGGTCCCGGTCAGGAACATCTCGTCGGCCAGATAGAGCATCTCGCGGGCGATGGGCTCCTCCCGCACCTCGTATCCCAGGTCGCGGGCCAGTTGGAAGACGAACCCGCGCGTGATGCCGGGCAGGATGGAGGCGTAGAGAGGGGGGGTGTAGAGCACGCCGTCCCGGACCACAAAGATGTTCTCCCCACTCCCCTCGCTGACGTACCCGTCCACGCTGAGGGCCAGCCCCTCGGCGGCCCCCCGGTCGTGGGCCTCCATTGCGATCAGTTGGGAGTTGATGTACTGCCCCCCGATCTTGGCCATCGCCGGGAAGGTGTTGGGGGCCATCCGCTGCCAGGAGGTGATGACCACATCAATGCCCCGGCGCAGGCCTTCTTCTCCCAGGTACTTCCCCATTTCTATGGTGGCGATAATGACCTCAGTGGGGCACTCGCGGCCGTCCAGGGCCAGCGTTCCCATCCCCCGGAAGACCAGGGGGCGGATGTAGCAATCCCGGAGGCCGTTGGCCCGAACGGTATCCAGGATGGCCTGAGCGATTTCCTCCGGCGAGTAGGGGACGGCGAGGCGGTAGATTTTACAGGACGCAAAGAGGCGGCGTACGTGCGGCTCCAGGCCCAGGACGGCCGGACCGCGTGGGGTCCCGTAGGCCCGGATGCCCTCAAAGATGCTGGAGCCGTAATGAAGGGCATGGGTCAGCACATGCACGCGCGCTTCCTCCCACGGGACCAACTTCCCGTTGTGCCAGATATACGGTGTTGGCTGGATGCCCATTCTCCTCCTCCTGGAATGAAAATGCCCCTTCGTCCAGGGACGAAGGGGCACGCTCCGCGGTACCACCCTGGTTGGAGACGCGCTTTCCGGTGGCACTCCGCTGCGCTCCGTGCCTGACTACGAACATCCAGGCGTTCGTAGTCAGCGACGCAGCGAAGCGGAGTCGCGTCACGGCACTCCGCTGCGCTCCGTGCCTGACTACGAACATCCAGGCGTTCGTAGTCAGCGACGCAGCGAAGCGGAGTCGCGTTGGACGGCACTCCGCTGCGCTCCGTG
>DAOTWL010000022.1:0-2891 GCA_034435875.1 Anaerolineae bacterium | reverse complement strand
GGGGGAGGGGTGAGGCCGTAGGGGCAACCCTTGCGGTTGCCCTGTTATGGGGCAGGGGCAAGCCCTGCCCCTACAGCGGTTGCCCCCAGGGAAGCCGATTTGCAATCGGCGCTCCGGGCGGCGGGAAGTGAAGAGCCCGATCCAGCCTTGAGTTAACGCTTATGGGTGAGGCGGGGGGTGGGGTGAGGCCCTACTCCGGCAGTTCGCACCCCTCCATCCAGACCGCCGCCAGGTTCTCCAGGTCGGGCGGGAGCAGGTTGGCCCACGGGTCTACTATGACATCCAGCACCGCCGGCTTCCCCGACCGGACGGCCCGCTCCAGCGCGGGCCGTATCTCCTTCGGGTCCTCCACCCGTTCCCCCCAGCAGCCGCAGGCGCGCGCAATCTCGTCGTAGCGGATGTCGGTGAAGTCCACGCCGATGTAGCGCGCGTCGTAGTTGGCCATCTGCGAGGCCTTAATCATCCCCCACTGCCGGTCGTTGGCGATGACGATGACGACCGGGACCTTCAGCCGCGCGGCCGTCTCCAACTCCTGCATGTTCAGCCCGAAGGCGCCGTCGCCGCAGATGGCGTAGACGGGCCGGTCCGGCGCGGCCAGTTTGGCCCCGATGGCGTAGGGAAGCCCCGTCCCCAGATGGCCGGAGTCCGCCGCCCAGAGGAACGACCGGGGCGCGTAGACCCGGTTCAGGTAGTGGGCCCAGACGGTGGTGTTCCCGCCGTCCACGACGGTGATGGCCTCGCGCGGGAAGAAGGCGCGCACCTCCCGCACCAGCCGGAGGGGGTGGATGGGCTTCCCGTCCGATTCGGCCTGCTGCTGGAAGTTGGCCAGCCAGGCCTGCTGCGCGGCGCGGTAGGCCTCCATCGGGGGCCGCTCTGGGAGCGGCGGGGTCAGCCGCTTGACCGCCTCTATCAGCGCGCGCAGGGTGGCCTTCGCGTCCCCCACCAGCGCCAGGTCCACGGGGCGGTTGAGGGCGATGTTCTCCGGCTCAATGTCTATCTGGATGAACTTCTGGACGTCCGGCTCGCCCCACATCGGCGGCAGTCCCCAGAAGTCCACGTCCCCCAGCCGCCCACCGACCAGGAGCACCACGTCCGCCTCGTTCTGCGCGCCCAGCGCGCCGTATCCGCCGGGAATCAGGCAGAGGGGGTGGTCTTCGGGCAGGACGCCGCTGGCCCCCATAGAGGTGGTGACCGGCGCGGAGAGGTATTCCGCCAGTTCCCGGACCTCGTCCCAGGCGCCGGAGCGAAGGGTGCCGCCGCCGGGGTGGATGAGGGGCCGTTCCGCCGCCACCAGCATCCGGGCGGCCTCTTCTATCAGGTGGGCCGGAGCGACGGGCCGCTCCAGCGCCCGGTACCGCTGGGGCGGCCAGGGCTGGTAGGTCAGTTCCGATTCGTCCACCCGGTCCAGCAGCACGTCCACGTGCAGGTCCAGGTAGACGGGGCCGGGGCGGCCGGAGAGGGCGACGCGGAAGGCCCGCTGGACCAGTTCGGGGATTCGTTTCCAGTGGATCACGCGGGCCTGCCACTTGGTGATGGGGACCAGGAGGTCCACCTGGTTGAGGGACTGCATGGAGCCCCGTTCGGGGTAACTCTTCCAGGTCTGGTTCTGGGCGCCCAAGACGATGAGGGGGATGGAATCGGCCCAGGCGGCGTAGACGCCGGGGACCAGGTCGGCCACCCCCGGCCCAACGGTGCCCATACAGACGCCTGGCTCCCCGCTGACGCGGGCGTAGGCGTCGGCCATATGCGCGGCGGCCTGCTCGTGGCGGGTCATCACGAACTCCATCCCCGCCGAGGGCCCCAGCCGCCGGATGGCATCCAGGATGGGGCAGAGTTGCCCGCCCGGGATGCCGAAGATGTAGCGGACATTTTCCTGGATGAGGCATCGGACAAAGAGTTCAGCGCCGATCATGGGATCCTCCGTATCATGCAAAGACGCAGGTGTCTCTGTGTGAGAAAATTCCGCCCCCTCTCAGAGGTTGCCGGGCAAACTGCGAGGGTCTGCCTGTAGAATCACAGAAAGCGCCGGGCAACCCGGCGCTCTCTGCATGCCCTACAGTTGAAACCCCAACGACACTCCAGGGGGAGGCTCTTCCTGCTGTGCGGTCCTTCTTCGCTACCCATCCCCCGACCCCCTGCCCCTCTTTCGGGGGGCTGTCCCCCGTACGGGGGACAGGGGCAGTTTCGGGTAAACGGGTCGCACAGCGCGGGTTGGGCAGACGTTTTTGATGATGTACTACGCTTACTTGAGAAGACGATCGTACTCGTCGTGAGTGCCAATCCAAAACCAAGTCACTGTATCCGCTTGGAGTAATCCAAGCGCTCTGTATCCCGAGCCAATGCGAACCGAGTAGATCGGCTGACTTTCTTTCACCCGTTTGAAGAAGAGACTCGGATGTGCTGGATTATCTCGCCACAACTTGTAGGCTTGCCGCGCACGTTGGCGGATTTCTGGGGGCAAAGCCCAATAGTGTTTCCAGAACGACTTGGTTGTTTGTGACTTCATTGGTGTTCGATGAATTCGCCGTGTTCATCGAACATCGGCAGCGTCTTGCCTTCGCTGATTTCAGTTTCAACTTCCGCTATCAGTGCAGCAAGTTTGTCATCATCGGTTGCTGCGAATTGCGCATCCCACAATGCTTCGTCTACCGCGATCTCTTCAAATGTTTCTTCGGTCGGCAGTGGATGTGTCTTGAGAAAGAGTGCAAACTGATAGAGTTGCACTGTGCGCGCCAGCGGCATAGTTGTAGCAATGTCGGCGATGGCTTTCACCAACTCTGCCTGGGTCTGTTGTATCTTCGTCGCCATTTCTCTAACTCCAAGTAACGATTCTATTACGTGCTCTCTGCATGGTTACAATCACGCCGCCCAACGGCTTGCGCTTCAGCCGC
>DAOTWL010000021.1:0-7133 GCA_034435875.1 Anaerolineae bacterium | reverse complement strand
CGTTTCTCGGGAAGCCCAATCCGGCCCTTGTAGGGGCAGGGCTTGCCCCGGCCCCACCCTGCCCCAGGGGGCAACCGCAAGGGTTGCCCCTACATGCCCCCAGGGTTGGTCGTTCACCCTCCCATCTGTACGGCGACCTGAAACGTCACCGCCCCGGCCAGAAGGGAGATTACCAGCAACAACCCGATGCTGAACAGGGTCCAGCGCCAGGAGCCGGTCTCCTGGCGGATGGCGGCGACCGTCGCCACGCAGGGGATGAAGAGGACCTGTACCACCAGAAATGCCAGCGTGGTGGCAAGGGAATAGGTAGATGTCAGTGTGTCCGCCAGTCCTTCCTCACTCACACGGAAAAGTACGCCCATGGTGGCGATGGAATTCTCTTTGGCAATAAAACTGCTTAAAAGCGCCACCGTCAGCTGCCAGTCCATCCCCATCAGGCGGCCTGCAGGCTCCAGGAATTTCCCCAGTTGGGCCAGATAACTGCTTTCGACATCTCCCCCGGGCAGATGAGAAAGTGCCCAGATGACCACGGAGACGACCAGGATCACCGTCCCGGCCTTGCGGACAAAAGCCCGACTCCGCTCCTGGACGGAAAGGCCGATAGTGCGCCAGTTGGGAAGGTGGTAAAGAGGCAGTTCCATGATGAACGCTGACCGGCGGCCCTGGAAGAGGGCCCGGTTGAGTGCGATTCCTGCCAGTGCCAGTGTACCCAGGGAGAGGAGTACCAGCCCCCAGGTGACCAGCGGGGCCGCCGGACCGAAAAAGGCGGGGGCGAGGAAGACAATGACCGCCATTCGCGCGGTACAGGGAACCAGAGGGGCCAGCAGGATGGTCAAAAGGCGTGCCCGATGGGATTCAATCACCCGTGTTCCCAGGATAGCCGGGACGTTGCACCCAAAACCCAGGAAAAGGGGCAGAAACGATTTGCCGTGCAGTCCAATCAGGTGCATCAACCCGTCCATCACATAGGCCGCGCGGGCCATATAGCCCACGTCCTCTAGGAACGCCATCGTCGCGAAGAAAATGACCAGGATGGGGAGAAAGGTCAGCACGGCCCCGGCCCCCCCGATGATGCCGTCGGCCAGGAGGCCCGAGAGCCAGGCCGGCGCGCCGGAGAGCAGACCACGTACGCCGTCCGCCAGCGCCCCCACCAGATAGGTCTCCAGCAAACCCTGAAGGGGCGCTCCAACCGTGTATGTGAGCCAGAAGACGACTCCCAGGATGCCCGCCAGAATGACCAGTCCCCAGAACGGATGGGTGGCCCAGCGGTCCAGTCGCTCGGTCAACCCAATCTGCCCGATGCGCGGGCGGGTGACGGCCGCGCGCACCATCCGCCCGATCCACTCGTACCGCCCACTCGCAACGGCCACCTGAGCGTCATCATGGGCGCGCAGGATTGTGTGGACCTCTTCCCACTGCTCCGGAGGCAGGGCGTCGCAGACCATGCGGGTCATTTCCGGGTCGCCTTCCAGCAGTTTCAGCGCCACCCAGTTCCTGGGATACGGCTCCGGGATATACCCGGCGATGCGCTCCCCAATGGCTTCCAGTACGTCCCGGTGGTCGGGGCGAATCTGGGGAAGGCGCGGAGCATAGGGGAGTTCACCGCGCGCCATCCGCTCCACCGTCTCCAGCAATTGCGGAACTCCCACCCCCCGCGTCGCCGACATCGGGATCACCGGCACCCCCAACGCGGCCTGGAGGACCTCCGGCTCCACCTGAATGCCCTCTTGTTGAGCGACGTCCATCATATTCAGGGCGACGACGACAGGCGCGGGGAGCGGGAGGAGTTCCGCCACCAGATAGAGGCTCCGCTCCAGCGTCGCCGCATCCACCAGCGCCACGACGACATCCGGGCGCTCCCGGAGGATGAACTCCCGGGCAATGAGTTCCTCCGGCGAGTGGGCCGTCAGGCTGTAGGTGCCGGGGAGGTCCACCAGTCGGTAGGAAACCCCGTTGAACGTAAAATATCCCTCTTTTCGCTCCACTGTCTTGCCGGGCCAGTTCCCCACGTGCTGGTGGAGGCCGGTGAGCCGGTTGAACAGGGTGGACTTGCCGACGTTGGGCTGGCCGGCCAGTGCGACCAGGATGGGGCGCTCTTGAAGGGCCGGGAGAGGGGAAACCTTTTGAAGCGGATGACATGTGCTCATCTTTCCCTCCGGACGAGCACTTTTTCTGCCTCTCCCCGGCCAAGGGCCACCCGGGTATCCCGCACGCGGACGATAAGGGGGCCATGGCCGTAGTTCTGGAGGATGGTCACCTGAGCACCGGGCGTGAGGCCCAAGGCGAGCATCCGGCTGCGCAGGCCGCGTCCTCCGTACAATTCGGCGATGATCCCCGATTCCCCAGCGCGCAGCGCATTCAGTGGAGTGGTCGGTTCGGGAGAACGGGGGGCCGCCTCATCGGCCATCGGGTCCTCCAGCGCGGCAGCGGGCGCAGTAGCCGGTGAGGGAGAACTGAACCGCGCGGATTTCCACGCCTTCCCGCTCGGCCAGTTCCCGAACCGCGCGGTCCACCTGCGGGGCATCAAACTCCACCACCTGCCCGCAGCCGAGGCAGGTGAAGTGATAGTGAGGTGTCTCCGAAACGGCCTCAAAATGTCCATGCTCCTCTCCCAGTGAGTATTCGGCGATCAGTCCCATTTGCTTCAGAACGGCGACGGTCCGATATACCGTTGCCAGACTGAGGCGGGGGGCCCGCTGACGGGCCTTCTGATACAGGCCCTCGGCATCCAGGTGTTCCCGGCTTTCTTCCAGTACCTCCAGGACGACTCGCCGTTGGCGGGTGATGCGGTGACCGCTGGCCTGGAGAGCGGCAATCAGTGGATTGGATTCCAGGTTCATTTCTCTCCAGTGTCGGGCGATGGACGTTTGTTTTTGCATATGATTCTCATTTACAATTATAGCCGACATGTTGCAGATGTCAAGGGGGAGGGCGGATACGGAAAACGTGAAGCGGGAAACGGGAAACGGGAAGGGGCGTGTTGACAATTTGTGGGGATTGTGGTATAAGAAATGCGCACTGGGCAAAAGGCGAAGATGGAGACGAGTAGGCGCGGGGTACCGCTCCAGAGAGTCCGGAAGAGGTGAGAGCCGGGTGCGGGAGCCGGGCCGAAAATCCCTCCGGAGCCGCCGACCGAACGGTGTAGCACAGGCTTCAGCCTGTGGGCATCCAGTAGACTCGGCCGGGGTCGTCCCCCGTTACCGGGACGCGGCGATCGTGGGTCGCCGGCAGAGAGGCCCCTTTTGGGCATGGGGCAAGAAGGGTGGTACCGCGGGAAGAAAAACTCCCGTCCCTTCGGGGACGGGAGTTTTTGCTTCAGGTCACCTCTACGACCCAGCCCCAGTGGTCGGGCCGCTCCTGCAGTTGGATTTCATCTAATGCCTGGCGGAGCATCCGTGCCCGGGGGCCGGGTTGACCATCACCAATAGGGTGATCCTTACCCTTATAGTTGATGACGGTGACCGGGGAGAGGACGGCGGCGGTGCCCACGTAGAAGGCTTCCAGGGCGTCGCTGAGGACTTCGTCTATAGGGAGTTTCCGTTCTACGGCGACCCAGCCGAAAACTTCGCGGGCGATGGTGAGGATGGAATCCCGGATAACGCCGGGCAGGATGGAGCCCAGCGCCGGAGTGACCAGGGTGCCGTCCTTTAAAATGGCGAAGAAGTTGGCACCGGTCAGTTCTTCAATGTACCGGTCCTCCCGGGCGTCCAGATAGAGGGTGTCCACGTAGCCCAGTTCTTTGGCGACCCGCTGGGGCCGAAGGCATCCGGCGTAGTTCCCGGCCGCCTTTGCCGCACCGGTGCCGTAGGGGGCGGAGCGGTGGATGCCGGAGAGGACAATGAGCCGGTCCCCGCCCATATACGGCCCCACCGGACAGCCGAAAACGTAGAAGAGATACTCCTGTGAAGGCCGGACGCCCAGTACCGGTTCGGTGCCGATGAGCACAGGGCGGAGATAGAAACTGCCCTTCTCCGGCGCGGGGACCCAGCGGGCGTTGGCCCCAACGACAGCGGTCACGGCCTCCAAAAACAGGTCTACCGGAGGCGGCTCCATGGCCAGGCGGGCGGCCGAGGCCCGCAGGCGGCAGGCGTTATCCAGTGGGCGGAAGAGGACGATTTTCCCGGCCCGCGTCCGGCGGGCCTTCAGTCCCTCAAAGACGCCCTGACCGTAGTACAGCACGTTCGCGCCGGGGGAGAGTTCCAGCGTTGCCCCCCGGTGCTCGTACAGGCGACCCGGCTCCCAGCCGGTCTCGGCCGTCCAGCGGGTCAGCCAGAACGCATCTATCTCGGTGTAGGCAAAACGCAGATTCTCATCCCATCCCGCCTCCTGGGGCGGGAGGGGCAACGTGGGGTCAAAAGGTCGCAGCATACCTGACCTCCTGGGGGGATTTTTGGCCGGCAATGGGATTATAGACCAGAATGGCGGGTGTGCAAACGGAACACGTGAAGGGTGAAGCGTGAAGGGTGAAGCGTGAAGCGTGAGATGAAACGGTATCTCCTGCTCCTGATTGTGGGTCTGCTGGCGGCCTTTGCCCTTCGGGTGTACCGCCTGGGCGACCAGAACATCTGGTGGGATGAGGGGCTGGCGGTCTGGGCCGTCCGGCACAGTTTCGCAGAGACGACGCTCTGGACGGCGGGGGACGTCCATCCGCCCCTCTACTTCTGGCTGCTCTGGCCCTGGGTGCGGCTGGCGGGAGAGAGTGAGTTCGCGGCCCGCTACCTGACGGTCATGGTGGCGATGTTGACCGTCGCCACGATGGCCCCGCTGGGGCATCGGTTGGGGGGACGGGGGGCCGGCGCGGCCGCGCTCTGGCTGCTGGTGCTCTCCCGCTTCCACATCTGGTGGTCGCAGGAGATGCGGATGTACGCCCCGGCCGCGCTGACCGTGACCCTATCGTTCTATTTCCTGCTCCGGTGGGTTTCCAAACCGCAAAGGACGCAAAGAGCGCAGAGAAAGCAGAAGGGTCCTCACCCCTCCCCCAGCGGCTTCGCCGCTACCCCTGAAGTTTGGCTTTTTCAGGGCAGGTGGTTAGAAAATAGCCAAAAATGGCCTTCTGCGCAGTTAGAACTTGCGTGGATCGGCGCGACGGTTGCGGCGCTATATACCATTTACTTCTCGGCCCTGCTGCTGGCGGTCCAGAATCTGTACGTTTTCATCATCGGCCTGCGCCGGCCGGACCGATGGACCCTGTGGCGGCGGTGGCTCATCATGCAGGGTGCGGCGCTGGCCCTCTGGGCCCCCTGGCTGGCCCTGGCCCTGCCCCGCATGCGCTCCTGGTCGGTGGTGCAGGAGCCGGTATCGCCCGGGTTCGTCTTCCTGCTGGACGGCGTCCTGCTGACCCTGGGCATCTCCACCTTTGTGGAGCGCTATCTGGGAGCGGTCCTGGTTGTGGGGGCGGTGCTTTTGTGGGGGACGGCGGTCCTGCTCCTCCGGGCCCATCGCTCTGGCACTCTGCGCCAGGCGGCCGACAAACTCTGGCTGCTGGCCCTGGGGGTGCTGCTCCCGCCGCTAATGGTCTGGCTGGTCACCCAGCCCCGGATGCTCTTTTACACGCCGCGGGTGGAGGCGCGCTACTTTCTTTCCTTCGCGCCGCTGTTTTATGCCTGGTTGGGGTGGGCGGTGAGCCCTCACCCCCTCCCCCTGGCCCCCTCCCCCTCTCCCGCCGGGCGGGAGAGGGGGAGGGGGGGTGGAGGGGTGGGGGTGAGGGCGAGGGCCACCACCCGCTCCAGGATCCGCTGCAGGACTTCCTCCGTGCGGTTCAGAACTTCGGCGTTGGTAAAGCGGAGGAGGTGATAATTGTATTCGCGCAGGAGTTCTTCCCGCGCCCGGTCCCGTTCCTGCTGGGTCGCTTCCCGATGGACGGCGCCGTCCACTTCAATGATCAGGCGAGCCTCGGGGCAGTAGAAGTCGGCGATGAAGGGACCCAGGGGGTGCTGCCGCCGGAATTTGTAGCCGCCCAGTCGGCGGTCGCGCAGGTACTCCCAGAGGATGCGCTCGGCGGGGGTTCCCTGGCGGCGGAGTTCGCGGGCACGCTGGATGAGTTCGCGGAGGGGGTGGGGAAGGCGGGCCCTCACCCCCTCCCCCCTGCCCCCCTCCCCCTCTCCCGCCGGGCGGGAGAGGGGAAGGGGGGGTGGGGGGGTGGGGGTGAGGGCAAGGGCAAACTCCGCCAGCAGGGGGTGGATAGCCGGAGCGAGTGGATCCCCCTTCAAGAGCCCCAGGCCCACCAGTTCCCCCAGCGCCTCGTCCCGCCGCACGGGGCCCTCTATCATCCGCTCCAGGATGGCCTCCGGGATGGCCAGGTTGGGCGCGCAGAAGCCTGCCAGAACGAAGGCACGCCGGGCGTCCGGGTCCTGCACCCGCTCCCAGGAGAGGGCGAAGGTGGCCCACAAGCTCAGGTCGTGCCGGGTGGGGGAGGGGAGGTCGGGCTGCCAGGCCGTCATCGTCATGGAGGGATGGGCCAGAACCTCCAGGGATCGCAGGTAATCGGAAACCGGAAGGCGGGGGTGGCGCTCCAGGTAGCGCCCGGCCAGTTCCAGCGCCAGGGGGAGGTGTCCCAGCCGCTCCGCCAGCGCGTCCAGGTCGTCGTCGGCGGCGCGGCCGGGGGGGAGGAACTTCCGCAGGAAGGCCCGGCTCTCTTCGGGTGTGAACTCGTCCAGGGGGAGTATCTCCAAGCCCAGGTGGCGGGGCCAGTCCCGGCGGCGGGCGGTGAGGAGGAGCCGCAGGGAGGAGTGGGAGAGGCGGGCCAGCACGTCCTGCGCAGCGCTGGGGTCCTCCAGGTTATCCAGAATCAGCAGTCGGGGGCCCTCCGCCTTCCACTCCCTGAGTGTGCGCTCCACCTGGTCGGGGAGTTTCTCAGGCCAGGGGTCCAGGCCCATACGGGCGCCGTTGGCGGCAATCTGTTCCTCCAGGAGCGTCGGGTTGCTCAGGTCCAGCCAGTGGACAGAGCGGAAGCGGTAGCCGTAGCGGTAGGCGAATTCGGCGGCCAGTTGGGTCTTGCCTACGCCGCCCATGCCGGTGATGGCCTGGGTGATGAGGGCCTTCACCCCCTCCCCCGCCGCCTCCGGCGGCTGCCCCCTCCCCCTCTCCCGCTCGGCGGTAGAGGGGGAGGGGACAAAGGCCCTCACCCCTCCCCC
>DAOTWL010000020.1:0-9916 GCA_034435875.1 Anaerolineae bacterium | reverse complement strand
GAGCGAAGCGGAGTGCCGTCCAACAGTTCGTAGTGAGGCACGGAGCGATAGCGGAGTGCCGTCCAACGCGACTCCGCTTCGCTGCGTCGCTGACTACAAACCCATCCGTTCGTAGTGAGGCACGGAGCGATAGCGGAGTGCCGTCCAACGCGACTCCGCTTCGCTGCGTCGCTGACTACAAACCCATCCGTTCGTAGTGAGGCACGAAGCGATGGCGGAGTGCCGTCAGGCGCGGGCAACCACCGCCGTGAAAACAGCCAGAAACCAATGGATGAGGAACGGGTACAGAAATGACCGGGTCCGCCAGGCGATGTAGCCGAAGGCGGCCCCGCCAAAGATGCAACTCATAGTCTCCAGTTCCGGCTTGCCGATGTGGGCCAACGTAAAGGGCACCGCCTGCAGGACAAGCGCCAGCGGCCCACAGGCCCGGTAGAGGGCAAAAAGCAGAAACCCCCGGAAGAAGAATTCCCACCCCAGCAATTCCACCCCGTCCGCCAGCCAGAAGAGCCGACCGGACGCAGCGGCGCCGTAGTACTCCCGAAACGCCGGGGTCCGGGCCACGACGGCCATCAACACCACCAGTCCCGCACATGCCCCCAGCGTCCACCCCAACCCCGCCCGCCAGTCCCCCAGCCGGAACCCGTAGCGGGCCGGAGACTCCCGGAAGACCAGCAGGATAATGCCCAGTGGGACCACCAGATAGAGCAGAGTCCGGGTCAGCAGCCGGTCGCCCCAGAAGAGGTGGTAACTGTCCGTCACCAGGAGGAGCGTGCTGGCGACGACCGCCACGGCGGCCCGCCAGGTTGCCCAGGCCGGCGGGGAAGGGTATTCCTGTTCCATCAGCACACTTCTGAGCATTCTTTAATATGGGAATCCCAGTGTATGCCCTCCTGGCCCCAAGAGCAGGGCCAGTTTGGGCCCGTCGGTGTAGAGTTCAAACCCCCAGTTGAACACCAGCATGGCGATGAGCACCGCTGCCAGCCCCACCCTCCACCATTTCCTGCCCATCCCCGCCGCACGATGGGAGAGGAATGCCGCCCCGCGCGCGGCCAGTACGGCGAGAAACGGGACCAGAACCAGGTGGAAGCGCTCCTCCGCCAGGATCAGCATGTGCGGGAGGATGTAGCTCACTAACAACAGGACCACCAGCGCGACGGGGCGCCGCGGGCGGTCAAACACCAGCCCCACAACCGCCAGCAGGGAAAGCAGGGCCAGCGGCACGCTCACCAGAAGGAGGGCCAGGATCAGCACCCATGCCGGAAGCGGGCCGAAGAAGCCATTGCTGTAGAAATAGACCAGCGCCCGTTTCTCTATCCCCCAGAAGTATCCCAACTTCCGCACCATCAGATAGGCGCCGGGTCGGCGCGGATGAAGTCCGCCACCGCCTGCAGCCCCTTCTCATTCCGCTCCGCGTCGTCCACAATAGTCAGCAGGTCGGATGCGATGGCGGCGTCAAAGGTGCCGGTGGACGCCGGATGATACCCCAGGTACATCTGGTAGCCCAGGGCCGACTCTACAAACGTCAGCCGCCCATGCAGGCGGGTGTTGCGCGCGGCCCAGGGGAGAGTCAGCAGGAGGAGGCCGGCCAGGACTGGCAGGCCGTTGCGCCACTCCATGCGCCGGCCATGCCCGGGGAAGCTGGCCCAGCCCGCCGCCAGGAGCGAGAAGGCGAAGATGACTGAACGGGTCAGCGTCGCCAGCCCCAGAAGGAGGCCTGCCAGGAGCCAGTTGCGGGAGCGGTTCCGCCGGTCGGCGCGCAGGAGCGCCAGCAGCGAGGCCAGGACCAGGGGGAAGAAGAGGTTCTCCGTCGTCAGCGCCAGGGGGTAGGCCAGCAGGATGGGGTATCCGGCGACGGCCAGCGCGGCCCCCCGTGCCCCCTTTTCCCCCAGCCCGTACCACCGCCCCAGCGCGTGCGTCATCGGCGCCAGCAGGGCCCCCAGCACCGCCTGTGCCAGCCGCGCCGCCGCAAAACGGTGAGGGAGGCCAGAAACCGCATAGACCAGCGCAAGGAACGCTGGATACAGCGGCGGACGGAATGAGGTCTCAACGCCGCGCGGGTCATAGGGGATGCCGGAGATATCCAGCTGAATGTACGGCTGGATGAGCGCAAGGTCCGGTTCGGCGTACCAGCGGTACCCGTTCCCCGCGATGATGCTGCGCGCCAGCATGTCGTACTGGAACATGTCGTCCAGTCCGATCCCCAGCGGCAGGGCCCAAAGGACAGGGACCAGCCGCAGGGCCAGGGCGAGGACGAAGACCCCCAGCGGGAAAGCGAGACGGGGTTTCATGTCTTTGTTTTCTATACCAGCCCCGCTGCTGTCAGCGCGGCCTCCGTCGGCGCGCCGGTCTGGGGGTCCCAGCCGTGTTCGGCGTACGCCCCCGCCAACAGGACCGCCAGGTCAGGCACTACGCCCGCCGCGCCGCCTGACTCCAGGGGCTTCAGAAGCGGCGCTGGGAGACGGTCGTCGGCGCGGGTCAGTCCCCGGCGCATGTTCAGCACCCGCTTCAGGGTGACGATGCGCTTCCCGGCCTCCAGCAAGTCCTCCAGAGAGAGATCCCAGCCGGTGGCCGCGCTCAGCGCCGCCCGCACCGGCTCCACGCCCAGGTTCTGGAACTGGCAGAGAATCATAGCGTTGTAGAGGTTGCGCCAGGCCTGCTGGCGCGCGGCGATCCGTCCCTTCTCCTCCGTCGTCTCAAAGCGGTCGCCGGGAATAATCCCCAATTCTACTGCCGGCCCCTGGCCGATGTCCACGCCGTACATGTCCCCCTCCAGGTGGCAGGCGCCGCGCGGGGAGAGGGCGTAGGTGACGGCCATGCCCACGAAGGCGCGCGGGTCGTGCATGGGCACCTCCAGCCGGTTGACGACGATGGCCCGTTCCGGCACGCCGTACCGCGCCGCCAGCGCCGCGCTCCCCTCCGCCAGGACGTCCCCGAAGCCCTCCCGGCGGGCCATCATGGAGATGAGCCGGTGAACCGTCTCCGCGTCGCCGAAGCGGATGTCCAGGCCGCCGGTGTCGGCGGGGGTGAGGATGCCCTGCTCCATCAGTTCGCAGGCCAGGGCGATAGTGCCGCCCGTGCTGATGGTATCCAGCCCGTACACGTTGCAGAGATGGCCGGCGTAGATGACGGCCTCCAGGTCGGCGATCATTAACATCGTCCCCAGCGCGCCGACCGTCTCGTATTCGGGCCCGTCCACCTTCTCCAGGCCGTAGCGGGGCGCGCGGGTCTCCCGGCCACAGGCGATGGGGCAGCGGTAGCAGGCCATCCGGCGGTTCAGATACCTATCGGTCAGGAGGACACCGGAGAGGTTCCCTGCCTCCTCCCATTCTCCCAGCCGCCAGTTGCGGATGGGCAGGTCGCCGAACATCAGCGCCATGTCCACATAACCGGCCGTTCCTGCCAGCCGGAGGGCTTCGGCAGCCATATCTTCGGAGAGGGCGGTGTTGATTCCCCGCACCGTTGCCTGGAACCCCTCCGGGTCGGCCAAGGGGACCTGGGCGGAGCCCCGCAAGGCAACCGCCTTGAGGTTTTTGGCGCCCATCACGGCGCCCATACCGGTCCGCCCGGCGGCGCGGCCGTGGTCGTTCATCACCGCCGCCATCTTGACCCCGCGCTCCCCGGCGGGGCCGATGCAGAGGACGCGCGCCTTCGGCTCCCCCAGGAGTTCCCGGACCCGCTCCTGGGTAGCGTAGGAGTCCAGGCCCCAGAGGTCGGCCGCGTCGTGCAGGCGGGCCTCTCCCTCCACGACGGAGAGCCAGACGGGGTGGTCGGCCCGTCCGGTGACGATGATGCCGTCGTATCCGGCGAAGCGGAGTTCCGGCCCCACGAAGCCGCCGGTGTTGGATTCCCCCCAGATGCCGGTAAGGGGGGAGAGCGCGCAGACGCTCAGCCGTCCCGCCGAGGGCATAGCGGTGCCCACCAGCGGGCCGGTCATAAGGATGAGGGGGTTCTCCGGGCCGAGGGGGTCGGTCTGGGAGCCGACCATATCCAGCAGGTAGCGGGCGGCCAGGCCGCTCCCGCCGACGAAGAGCCGGGCATACTCCTCGTTCAGCGGCTCCTCCCAGACTCGGCCTTCGGAGAGGTCCACGCGCAGGATTTTGCCCATGTAGCCGTTCATGTTGCCTCCTTACAGGTCGCACGTCGCAGAGGCGCAGGGCGCAGGAAACCAGCCCAGGTAATTGGGCGTCTTGTTCCATGATGCTACAACTTTGGTGATTTGGCAAATAGTGGGGGGCCTCGCCCTGCCGGGGAATTTAAAGATAAAACAACTGTGAACTTTGGTAACTACCTATCGCATCGCTCAGACCGTCGGGATGGTGCTGGCGTTCCCCATGATGTTCCTATCCGGAGCATCCATCCCTCTGGAAGTGTTGCCCGCGAAGGTGCAGGCCGTCAGCCGCTACATCCCGCTGACCCACGTGGTGAGGTTGATGAAGGGGCTATGGTTCGGCGAGGCATGGAGTCAGCACTGGACGGGGGTGGCAGTGCTGACAGGGTGCCTGCTGGTGGGGGGAATCATCGCGGCGTGGACGTTTCGGTGGGAATAAGGAGACGGTCGCCCTTGAGGCGACCGTCTCCTATAAGTATTGTCGCAACTGTCGGCTACGGCGGGGGTGACGCAGCCTGCGGAGGGCCTTGCCTTCAATCTGGCGGATTCGCTCGCGGGTCAGGCCGAACTTTTGTCCCACTTCCTCCAGCGTGTGGCTGCGGCTTCCACCCAGCCCGAAGCGGAGGCGTAGGATGCGCGCCTCCCGGGGGCTGAGTGTGGATAGCACCTCCTCTATCTTCTCCGCCAGCATCTTCTGATACGCGCTCTGGGGCGGGGTGGGTGTGGAGTCATCCTCAATGAATGCCCCCAGTTCGTTATCTTCCTCTTCCCCCACCGGGTGTTCCAGACTGAGGGGCCGCCAGGAGACGCGGAGCATCCACTGAACTTTGCGGGGTTCCAGGTCCAGTTCAGCCGCAATCTCCTCAGGGGTTGGAGGACGACCATATTCCTGTTCCAGTTGCTGAGCCGTCTTGTAAAGGCGGCGGATGCGGTCGGACATGTGGACAGGGACGCGGATGGTCCGGCTCTGGTCGGCCACTGCCCGGCTGATGGTCTGACGGATCCACCAGGTTGCATAAGTGCTGAACCGGTAACCTCGCCGGTAGTCAAATTTCTCCACGGCCTTCATCAGGCCGAGATTCCCTTCCTGGATCAGGTCCAGGAAGGGGACTCCACGGCCGATATATTTTTTGGCGATGCTGACCACCAGGCGGGTATTTGCTTTGATCAGGTGTTCGCGCGCCGCCCGGGCCTCCTCCACCATTGCTTCCAATCGGGCCCGCTCCACCGGGTCTGTCCCATTGTTCGCCAGCACCTGCTCCGCCTCGCGCCCAAGTTCAATGATGTGAGCCAGATGAGTCTCTTCTTCCAACGAGAGTAACGGCACCCGGGCCATTTCCCGAAGGTAAAGACCTACCGCGTCGTCTGCCGCGATCCCGCTCAGGTCATCCAGGTCCACCTCGGCCAGTTCGGTCAGGTCCTCCGCCTCTTCTGCGGGCGACTCATCGTATACCTCAATGCCCGCTTCGCTCAACAGCGCGATGATTTCATCCAGTTGCTCCGGAGAACTTTCTGCCTCGGGCAACAGGTCCAGAATATCGCTGGTCGTCAGGTACCCCTGGGCTTCTGCTTTCTCCAACAGTTCTTCCAATATATCCATACTCCCTGCTCCTTACTCCCTACTCTGCAGAAATTGAGCCAGGGGAGCCAGTCGAGGGTCTACTCTCTCCTCCGCGCAGCGGCAGGGCTCCAGATTCAGATTGGCCCCGCACTCCGGGCAGATCCCCTTGCAGTCCGGGCGGCACAGGGGCTTCATCGGAATGTTGACCCAGATTTGCTCCCGCACCAGCGGCAAGGGGTCAAACCAGCCCTCATCGGTGAGAGTGTACGAAATGCCAGGGCGTGGCTGTCCGCCCAGACCGATGGTCTCCTCTATTTCCAGGACGGTATCGTATGGAAATGGTTCCAGGCACCGGACACATTCTATTTCCACGCGGGTTTCTAATTGGGCTTCCACCAGAATGCCGCCCTGGACGCGGGTGAATTGAATGAGGCCGCGGAGGAAGGCCACCGAGATGTCATCCAGTTGTTGAGGGCCTTCATCCAGGGTGAAGGAGAAGCGCTCGCCTGGACGCGCCCCGATGAGCGGGGAAAGGTCTATCTGAACCATAGAAACAAAAAAAGTACCAGACACTTCCTCAGGCCCTGGGGGTCTCAGGAGAAAAGAATTCGCCGCATCCAACGGGAAAGTGCCTGGTACTGAATCGTTCAACCGCCTTTTGTACTGGGTTTGCACATATTATAACAGAAAAGAGGGCGTTCGTCAAGGGTTTTCTAAATGAGTTCGGACAGGACTTACGCAGTCCACTTGTAGGACGGGCTTTCAGCCCGTCTGGACGACCTGGAAAGGCCGTCCTACACGGTAAGTGCGTAACTCCTGTCGGACATAAGTTGGGACATTCTTTGCCTCCCCCTACCCCCCTTCTAAACTGTTGAATCCTGTAAAGTCATACCGTTTTGCAGTCTCAAAAAATCGTGCCGGGCAATAACTCGTTCGGGCTGCCGCCGTGTTCTCTACGGCGTCTCCTCCCGAAGGAAGCACAGAATGCCGTCCACGACCCCCTGCGCGATCAGGTCCTGCCGGTTCAGGAGAATCTCCCGGTCGGCCAAGAGGAAACCAATTTCTATGATGGCGCCCGGGGTGGAGGGGTCAATCTCGTAGAAAGTGTGGTACTGGGTCATGTCGGGGGTGACGCTTCCCTCGTGGAAGGGCAGACCGGTCCGGGCCCCGTAGCGGCTGACCAGGCAGGCCACCAGCCGGTCCTCCACGTGGGGGATGGCGCTCTCCTCCACCCGGGCCACCTTGAAACCGGTGGCCTCCGGGTAGAGACAGGCGTCGGCGTGGATGGAGACCAGGGCGCGGGCCCGGTAGCCCTCCAGCCGGGGGTCAAATTCCTCCAGCAGGTCGGTGGGGTATCCGGCGGCCTCCAGCGCCGCGACGACCCGCCGGGCAACGGCCAGATTCACGTCCACCTCCCGAAGCCAGCCGTCGCAGATGGCGCCGGTATCGTTCCCCCAGTGGCCGGCGACGATGCCGACGGGCAACACCCCCGGCGTGCCGGGAAGGGGCGTCGGCCGGGGAGAGGGGGTGGGGAAAGGGGTGGAGGCCCACAGGATGTAGCCCGGCGACGGGGTGGCGGAAGGGGGGCCGGCTTCATTTCCCGCACCGATGCTCAGCCCCATGCGGATGAGGACCAGGAGGGCGGTGCCCAGGACCACCAGGGCCAGCAGGCGCGGCGCGCCGGAGGCGGCGGGTGGCCGCTCCTTTGATTTTACCGGACGAGCCATGACGGGGCGCATGTCGCAGGTCGCAGGGCGCAGGACGCAGGGCGCAGGGCACAGGTCGCAGGTCGCAGGTCGCAGGACGCAGGGCGCAGGGCGCAGGGCGCAACCGCCGATACGCGATAAGCGATGAGCGATACGCGATAAGCGATGAGCGATACGCGATAAGCGATCCGCGATCCGCGCCTACCGATTCTCTTCCACACAGAACGCGCCGATGTGGCGCTTGTTGACCAGAATGCCACCGGCGTTGAAGACGATGTCGGGCCGGATGGAACCGCGCACCCGGCCGTCCAGAACCACCAGAAAGTCCTCCGTCTCCGTCACCAGCAATCGCCGCAGGTCCACCCGGGCGGAGAGGCGCAGGTAACCGCTGACTTCAAACGTGGGGACGGTCAGGAAGATATTGTAGAGATACGCACCTGCGTAACTGCCGTAGGCCTGCTTGCGGGGCAGCGCGTCCTCCTGACGGGCCACCAGTGCCAGAGTCAGGTTCGCCTTCGCCAGCGTAGAGGCGCGATAGGAGGCGAGAATCTCACCGGGCCGGTCAATCGGGGAGATATAGGCATCCTCCAGTTGAAGGAATCCAGTTGTCTGGTCGTTCAACATCTCAAACAGGCCCTGACGGCGCACGTCCAGATGCCCGGAGATGCGGTAACTCTGGGTGAAAAAATCCACTACCAGCCAGCCGACCTGTCGGATTTCCTCCATGGCGACTCCTTACGTTAACGGCGGACGGTACAGCACGGAGAGCCACTCCTGTCGCCGGTCCCGGTGGGGACAGCGGGGGCAGAGGGCCAGGGCCGCCGCCCCCAGTTCCGGCGTCTGCTTCTCCGCATAGCCGGAGGGACAGTAGGAGCAGGGGATGGCATCGGCCAGGTCTTCCCGCACCCGCTCCAGCGTGGAGAGGAGGCCCGCGGGGCTGGAGGTGCCCAGGCGGAACCGCTCCGGCACTCGCAGTTCAGGTGTGGGCGCGCCGGCGAAGATGAGCCGCACCGCGTCGGCGGCGGTGCGGATACCCCCGGAAGCTTTCACCCCCATCCCGGGCCCCACCGCCTCCCGCATCCGGCGGATATGCTCCGGCGTGGCGCCGAAGGCCTCCATGCCGGTGGAGTTCTTCACAAAGTGGGCCCCCGCCTCCTGCGCGACCCGGCAGGCGAGGGTGATGTCCTCGTTGCGGAGTTCGGAGGAGCGGATGATGACCTTGACGACCTCCCCATCGGCCGCGTCCACCACGGCGGCGACTTCCCGCCAGGTGTGTTCCGGGTCGTCCCGGAGACGGCCGACGTTGATGACCATATCCAGTTCCACCCACCCCGGCCCCTCCCGGCGGAGGGCGCGGCTTTCGGCGACGATGCGGGCGGTCTGATGGGCCTTCATCGCAATAGTGGACTTGCCCAGGGGGAAATCCACCACGTAGCACTCCTTTACCCCGGTCCCCGCCAGCAACCGGGGGAGCAGGTCCACCTCCACCGGATTCACACAGACCGCGGCGCAGCGATGGCGGACGGCGGTCTCGGCCAGGGCGCGGATTTTCGCCTCCGGCGTGTCGGCCCGCAGGTCGGTCGCGTCTATCAGCGCGGCCAGCCGCTGAGGGGTGAGCCAGCGGATAATCTCCTCCAGCGCGTCGGGCGGGAAATCCACCAGTGGCAGCGACGGCAGTTCCTCCATGATGCCTCCTATTCCTCGCCGGGAGAGGGGAAGGAATGATGGGCCACCAGCCCCCAGTGCGGCGGGGGCCAGTAGCAGAGCCAGGCTTTGCCGATGATGTTCTTGCGGGGCAGCGGCCCCCAGGCATGGGAATCGCTGGAGTTGGCGCGGTTATCGCCCAGGACGAAGTACTCGTCCGGCCCCAGACTCCAGACGCCGGTGTAGGGGATGCCGGAGTTCAGATACGGCTCGTCCAGCCGGTACCCGTTGATCCAGACCGCGCCGTCCCGAACCTCCACCCGTTCTCCGGGGAGGCCGAGGATGCGCTTGATGTAGTCCTCCCCTGCCCCGTTGGGGGAGACGAAGACCACGATGTCCCCCCGCCGGGGTTCGCCGAAGAGATAACTGATTTTGCTGACGACCAGATACTGACCGTTGTGGAGCGTGGGCTCCATGCTGGAGCCTCGGACGTAGAAGCGGCCGGTCAGCGCGTTGATGACCAGGTAGATGAGCAGCGCCAGGACCAGGCTCTCCGCCACGTCCCACAGGAAAGCGCGGGCGGGGGACAGTCGCTCCGGTGCCGGGGTCGGCTCGGGTATTTCCAGTTCCGTGGGTCGGGAATCCAACGATGCCTCCTGGGTCGGTCTTTTTTATAAACGATACGCGTAGAGAAAACCCAGATACGGGTGGACAGGATTCGGTGTCACCCGCGTCTGGAATCCATGCCGGTGCAGGAAACCGATCAGGTCGGCATGGGTGAATCGGGTGAACCCATTGTGATACTCCAGGCACATGCGGGGAATCCTCTCCAGGGTGGCCGGGGAGACCCCAAAAAGCACTTCAAACTCGCATCCTTCGCAGTCCATTTTCAGAAAA
>DAOTWL010000019.1:0-1626 GCA_034435875.1 Anaerolineae bacterium | reverse complement strand
ACGCCGGTTGGTCTGCGGGGGCGGCGGTGGGGGCCCTTTTACTGGTCGCGCTGCTCCAGAGCCTGATGGTCGGCGCCCTCTCCCTGCGGGTGAAGGGGGTCTATCTGGCGATGGTGACGCTGGCCTTTGCGGAGTTCTTCTACATCCTGGCCGAGGCAACGGACTTTCGCCAGTACACCGGCGCCGACGACGGCCTGCACGGCATCTACCCGCCGCCGTTTCTGAGCCCCACAGACCACCGGACCCGCTTCTACTTCCTGGCGCTGGTTTTCTTCCTGGCGATGTACCTGGCGGCGCGGCGGCTGGTGAACTCGCCCACGGGCCGGGTGATGGTGGCGATTCGGGAGAACGAGGCGCGGGCGGCGATGCTGGGGTACAACACCTTCGTCTACAAACTGGTCGCGCTGGCGGCCTCAGGGGTGATGGCCGCGCTGGCGGGCGCCCTCAACGCCTTCTTCAACCTGGGGGTGACGCCTTCGGTGCTCAGCGTCGGCACCACCATAGAAGTCCTGGCGATGACCATTGTGGGCGGCGCCGGGACGCTGACCGGGCCGGTCCTGGGTGCGGCCATCGTCCACCTGCTGGGCTACTGGCTGAACCGCCTCTTCGGCCAGACCTGGGTTCTCCTCTTCGGCGTCACCTTTATCCTGATCGTGGTCTTCCTGCCCTACGGCATCGTGGGGACGGTTCAGGCCCGCTCCTGGAGGATCCCGGCCGCCCGAAGGATGGCCTCGGCAGAGGGCGGCGGCACCTGTTCCAGGGGACAGGCCTCCCGCCACTGCCAGTAGTAGGGGAGGGCCTCGGGGAGTTTCGCGGCCAGGTTGCGCTCCGCCTCCACCAGGACCTCTTCAGAGACAACGAGCGTCAGCAGGTCCGCCTCGGCCAGAGCCAGGATGAGATGGGCGGCGCCCTGAGGGGAGGCCAGTCCGGCCAGAAGAGCACTGGTATCCAGGAAGACCCTAATCAAGGCCGTAGTGCTCCCGGACGTAATTCCGGCGCTCTTCTTCCAGTCCCTCCAGGAGGTCTTCCAGGGTCAGGCCTTTCTGTTGCATCAGGGCCTCAATGGCGCGGGCGACCTCCGGGGTGGCCAGGCGTCTACGGGTGGCGATGAGAGTGTCGTCCAGCCAGAGGAGGGAGAAGGTATCGCCCTCTTGGATGCCGACCTGGCGGCGGACTTCGGCGGGAATGGTAAACTGACCGCGCTCACGGACCTGCACGATGGTGGGCCCACCGAGGGTTCGGATCATCGGGCTGGCCTCCCGGATGTCAGAATTTCTGACATCATTATACCCCTGGGCCGGGGGTTGTCAAATGGCGGAGAATACGGTCGGGGGTGGGCCAAAAGGCCCGCCCCCGCTTTTTCACGACCCAGCAGAAACCCCTCCCCCGACCCCTCCCCGACACGGGGAGGGGAGAAAGGCTCCCCATTCCCTCGCAGGGAAGGGGGCCGGGGGGTTAGGTCTGATGTTTCAATCCCCCGAAGGGGATTCTCCATCCTTGGGGACCTCACAAGTGTAGGTTTTTCCGCACTAAAGTAAAATCAACACCTTATGCGGTCCAGGGAAGTCGCTTTTGCCCCCACCCCCCTTCATCCCCCCTCCCCCATCGCTTCGCTTGGGGGAGGGG
>DAOTWL010000018.1:0-9619 GCA_034435875.1 Anaerolineae bacterium | reverse complement strand
ACCCTCCCCTCAGGAACGGATGCATTCCATGCGACTTCTATCCGGTACACCATCTTCCCCAGCGCCTTTGGAGGAGTTTGATGCGGATCCAGTGCGGGATGGACAGCCTCCCCCCATCCCCCGCTGAGAGCTTGTCTGAAAAATACTGCGGGAGTAGCAAAGATGTCCGTAGTCAGCCACGAAGCAAAGCAGAGTGGCGTCTACGGCACTCCCCTTCGTTCCATGCCTCACTACGAGCGACTTTTCAGACAGCCTGCGCTACGGAAAAAGTCAGTGCATTGGGCTTTCAGCCCGTCCGGACGGCCTGGGGAGGTCGTCCTACTGGGCGGACGGCGTCAGCCCCAACTCCCGGTACAGCCGGGCGAAGTCAAAGTGCTCCGCCATCAGCGCCTCAAAGCGGGCCAGTTTCTCCGGCTGGCCCAATCGGGTCTTGCCGAAGACCCGCTCTATCGCCTCCACCGTCTCCATGGTGTTCTGGCGGGCCAGGAGGATGGGGATGCCCAGTTCCTCGGCCCGGCGCAGGACCTCCGGCTGGGGGCGCAGGTGGCCGGTGAGGATCAGGCAGGAGACGGAGGTCTCCAGCGCGGCCCAATGGATGTCGGCCCGGTCGCCGCCGGTGATGACGGCCTTGGGGGCGGGGATGCGCCGGATGCGCGGCAGGGCCTGGTCCACGCCCATCGCGCCCACCACCAGATTTTCTATCAGGACGTCGCGCCGCTCCGGCAGAGTGAGGAATTCCGCGCCCAGCACCCGGGCCACTTCGCCGACGCTGATGGCCCGCAGCCGCTCCTCCCGGGGGAGGACTCCCAGCACCCGGATGTCCCGCCCTTCCAAACATGGACGGGCCGTCTCCTGGACGAACTCCCAGGATTCCCGGGGCACCCCGTTCACCACCACGCCCAGGAGCCGCCCGCCCAGGCGCAACTGAGCCACGGCGCAATCGTCCACCAGACTCATCTCATTGGAGAAGGGGATGACGGCCAGGACGGCCGCGTCCAGCGCGTCGGCGACCTCGGCGGGCCCCAGCCCGATGCCGACACCCTCCCGTAGGGAAGCGCCGCCTTCCACCAGCACGACGTCCCGGCCCGCGGCGGCCCGCTCGTACGCCGCGCGCACTTCCGCCATAAGGTCCCGGCCCAGACAGCCGCACAGGGTATCCCGCAGGATGGACGGGGTCAGGCGGACGCCGACCAGAGCTTCCGTCGGCCCCTCCAGGCCCAGCACCCGCCGGACGAAATCGGCGTCCTCGTCGGGGGTCTGGCCGGGGATGGGCTCCCACATCTGGGTGGAGAGGGGTTTGAAGTAGCCCACCCGGTACCCGTCCTGCTGCAACCGTCGGCCCAATGCCAGGCAGACGGCAGTCTTGCCGGAGAAACTCTGGAGAGAGGGGATGTAGAGGGTTTTCATTACCGTGCTCCTTTCTTGGCCTCACCCCTCCCCCCGGCCCCCTCCCCTCTCCTGACCTTTGGTCAGGAGAGGGGAGGGGGTGCCGCCGAAGGCGGCGGGGGTGGGGTGAGGAAAATTTCACCCCAGCACCAGCCGCATATCCAGGGCAACGGCCCCCCGGCCCTCTTCGTAGACGACCAGGGGGTTGATGTCCAGTTCCACAACCTCCGGGAAGTCGGTGACCAACTGGCTCACCCGGCAGAGGGCGTCCACCAGCGCGGCGTGGTCGGCGGGTGGTTCGCCCCGGACGCCCTCCAGCAGTGGGTAGGCACGGATTTCCCGGATCATCTCCGCCGCCTCCTCCGGCCCGAAGGGGGCGACCCGGAAGACGACATCTTTCAGGGCCTCCACGTAGATGCCGCCCAGGCCGAAGGCGACCAGCGGGCCGAACTGCGGGTCGCGGCTTGCGCCGATGAGGACTTCCCGGCCCGGCGGCACCATTTTCTGCACCAGACACCCCCAGATGCGCGCGCCGGGGACGTAGCGGGTGGCCCGGTAGACGATGAGGTCAAAGGCATCCCGGACGTCGGTGGGGGAGCGCAGGTTCAGCCGCACGCCGCCCACGTCGGTCTTGTGGAGGATGTCCGGCGAGGCGATTTTGAGGACGACGGGATAGCCCATATCCTCGGCGGCGGCGACCGCCTCCTCCGGCGTGGCGGCCAGGCGGGAGGGCGGAAGGGGGAAGCCGTAGGCCTCCAGAACCGCGCGCGCTTCGGCGTCGCCGATGCTCACCCGTCCCTGGGCGCGGGCCTCCTCCAGCACCTTCCGCACGGCGGCCCGGTCCACTTCATATTGACGGGGCGCGTAGAAGGGGCGCTCCCGTTCCCGCCGGTAGTGGACCATCGCGGCCAGCGCCGCAGCGGCCCGCTCCGGAAAGGGGTAGTTGGGGATGCCGTACTGCTGGAGGATGGCGACGCCGGCCGAAATCCGGGACTCCCCCATAAAGCAACCCAGGATGGGTTTATCGGTCTCCCGCGCCACGCGCCCGACGACGTGCGCCGTCTCCTCAATCTGGGTCATCGCCTGGGGGGTGACGATGACCAGGACGCCGTCCACCCCGGGGTCCGCCAGCACCAGCCGGAGCGCGTGCTCGTAGCGGTCGGCCAGGGCGTCCCCCAGGACGTCCACGGGGTTGGCGGCGGAGGCGGCGCTGGGGAGGTCGGCCATGAGGGCCTGGACGGTCTGGGGCTGAAGGCGCGCCAGTTGTAATCCGGCGTGCTCCAGCGCGTCTGTGGCCAGGATGCCCGGCCCGCCGGCGTTGGTGACGATGGCGATGCGGTCGCCCGGAGGCAGGGGCTGGTAGGCGAAGGCCAGGGCCAGGTCAAAGAGGTGCTCCATAGATTCGGCCCGGATGACGCCGGCCTGCCGGAACGCGGCGTGGTAGGCGGCCTCCGAGCCGGCCAGGCTCCCGGTGTGGGAGGAGACCGCCCGCGCGCCGGAGCGGGTGACGCCCGATTTGACCGCCACCACCGGCTTCTTCCGGGTGACCCGTCGGGCCACCTCTATGAACCGCTGGCCGTCCGGCAGTCCCTCTATGTAGGCCAGGATGACCCGGGAGCCGGGGTCGTCCTCCCATGCCTCCAGCAGGTCCACCTCGTTCACGTCCGCCTTATTGCCCAGGCTGACGAAGCGGGAGAAGCCGATGCGTCCGGCCAGGGCCATATCCAGGACGGCGGTCCCCAGCGCGCCCGATTGGGACATGAAGGCGATGGGGCCGCCCGGGGGCATCCCGGCGGCGAAGGTGGCGTTGAGGGGGGTGTTCGTATCTATGACGCCCAGGCAGTTGGGGCCGATGAGGCGGATGCTGTACCGGCGGGCGATCTGGATCAGTTCCAGTTCCCCCTCCAGCCCTTCCCGTCCGGCCTCCCGGAATCCGGCGCTGATGACGACGGCGGCGGGGATGCCCTTCTGGCCGCATTGCTCCAGCGCGGCCGGCACCAGCGGATACGGGATGACGATGACGGCCAGGTCTACCGGCCCGGGGATGTCCAGGACGGAGGGGTAGGCGCGCAGGCCCAGAATCTCGTCGGCCTTCGGGTTGACCGGGTAGAGGGCGCCGGGGAATCCTCCGTCCTTCAGGTTCGCCAGCACCGCGTATCCCAGTTTCTCCGGGTCCCGGGATGCACCGATGACGGCAACGGAGGAAGGGCGGAAGAAGAAGTCTAACCGGTTATTTGTTTGGGCGGACATCTACTTCTCCCGGTCTATCTCCTGCAACAATTCCCAGAGGAACGCTTCGGTATGCTCCACCACCTGCGGGTCCAGGTGGTCCACGGTGTCGGTGGGACGGTGCCATTCGGGGAGAACGCCGTCCCGTCGGTGGCTGGTGAAGGTGAGGACGCGGAAGCCATATTTGGCCGCGATGCTCCCTTCGGTGTAGGCGCCCCGGAAATGGTGAGGGTGAGCGTCCCATTCGGGGTGACGGGCGGCGATGCGTTCCGCCAGGGTCAGCAACTGGGGGTCGCTGGGGACGGTGAGCAGGAAGGTCTCGTGGGTCAGGTAGGCCGGGCTGGAGCGGGCCCCGCCTACGCTATCCAGCGTGATCCAGACCGCGTCGCCCAGTTCGCCCCGGTGGCGACGGGCGAAGTCCTCCGCCCCGTAGCAGCCCACCTCCTCGCAGCCGGAGAGGACCAGCCAGACGGCGGTGTGGGCCGGCGGCTCCCGACTCAGCCGCTCCGCCAGGCTCAGGACGACCCCCGCGCCGCTGGCGTTGTCGTTGGCCCCGGCGGTGTACGGGGAGAAGTCGGCCTGCAGGGTGATGAAGAAGACGCCCAGGACGACCAGCGCGAAGGGCAGAGAGAGGAGCCGCCAGACCAGTCCCGGGCCCGGCGCAGCCGCGCCGAGGATGAAAAGCACCAGCAGGGCGACGGCGGAAGCCAGGCCGATAGGGACCAGCCGGCTGAAGAGGCGCACCCAGCGGTCGGTGGAGAAGGCCAGCGGGGTGCGGTGGGTGTCCAGGTGCCCCATGATGACGACGGTCCGGCGCACTTCGCCCGTGGGCATCCGGCGGGCCCAGACGTTCTGGCTGCGGCCTTTGGGGAGCACCCAGCGGATGGGATTGGGACGGAAGGCCAGTTCCAGGAGCACCGAGGCCAGTGCGACGGCCGTCAGCACGGCCGCGACCGCCGCGCCGGTCCGCCCGGCGGCCCAGAAGAGGACCTCTGCCAGAAGGGCCAGTCCGGTGAAGAGGACGTAGGGGTACCAGGCGGAGCGGGCACTGATGAACGGTTCGGTCACCGGCTCCAAGCCCAGGTCCTGCAGGACCCGGGCAGCGTAGCGGGCCGCCTCGGCCTCCTGCGGGGTGGTGGAGCCGCGCGGGCCAACCGTCTCGGCCAGGTAGCGGATGTGGTCTATGGCGGGCATCTCTCCTCCTGGGACGAAAAAATCTCACACCAAGCCACAAAGGCACAAAGAATCAAACTCTCCTGATTCTCCGATTCTTTTGATTCTCTGATTCTCTGATTCTCTGATTCTCCGATTCTCCTGATTCCCCCCCTCTGATTATAGCACGAAAAAGGGATTCGGCGAACCGGTCAGAATCCGTGCAGGCTCTCCAGGCGGCCCACCCGGACTATCCAGGGGACGCCCAGCCAGAGGAAGAGGACCCCGGCGAAGCCCAGCAGGACCAGGGCGATTTGGCGACGGCCCCGCCAGGCCGATAGCGGGCGCAGGTGGAGCGGGAGGAGATAGAGAAGCCACACCACCAGCGTCCAGGTCTCTTTGGGGTCCCAGCCCCAGTAGCGGCCCCAGGCGGAGCGGGCCCAGATGCCCCCCAGGAGCATGCTGAGCGTCAGCCAGAGGAAGCCCCAGTCGGCGGCGCGCTCCATACGGCCCAGCAGAGCATCCCGCGCGCCCGCGCCTCTTTCTGCCAGCCCGGTCAGCCCCAGGCCGGCGGCGACGCCGAAGAGGCCGTAGGCCAGGGCCGCCGCAAAGGTATGCAGGGGGAACCAGATGGTGCGCAGGACCGGGAGGAGCGGAGCCGCCACCCGCTCTCCGGCGGGACGGGTGAGGAGGTGGGTCGCCAGGGCAAGGGCGATGAGCAACCCGCCCCCACCCGCGCGGGGGAGGTCGGCTGTTGCCAGCAGGTAGAGCCCCAGCAAGGCCCAGAGGAAGACCAGCCCGAACTCGTAGCGGGTGCTCATCGGCCAGTGGCCGGATACCTGCCAGCGTCCGGCCAGGCCGGCCGTCCACAGCCCCCAGGCCAGAGCGCCCAGGCCGATGGCGGCCCAGCGCAGCCACTGCCGCCCCGTCCGCCACTCCAGGCCGGAGCAGATGAGGGCCCCCCAGAGAAAACCGTACCCGATGCTCAGCATTCCCAGCTCCGCAGGAGCGCAAGGCGCCGCGCAAGACACAGGGCACAAATTACAAGACACAAGATAAATCGCAAGATAAATCTTGCGCTACGATTCTCCTGCTTCTTTAGATTCTTCTGATTCTTCTGATTCTCCTGATTCTCCTGATTCTCCTGATTCTCCTGATTCTCCTGATTCTCCTGATTCTCCTGATTCTCCGATCCTCCCCACCACCCGCTGGAGGACCTGCCGTTCCGTCCGGTGCGCCGCCAGGCGAAGGGCCTCATCTATCGGGAACCAGCGCGCCTCCTGAACCTCCCAGTCGTGGTCGGCCACGTCGCCGCCCCGCCAGGCCATCAGGAAGAAGTAGACCTTCTTGTGGTGGCGGACTTTCTGTCCCTCCTCCTCCCACCAGTACCAGTACTCAATGGGGTCCAGCCGCCCCACAATCTCCGCCTCCAGGCCGGTCTCCTCCCGGACCTCCCGCAGGGCCGTCGCCTCCAGCGATTCCCCCCGCTCCACCAGCCCCTTGGGGAGCGCCCAGCGACCGTCCGGCGTGGCGACCAGGGCCACCTCCACACCCCCGGCCTCCGTCCGCCGGAAGACGATGCCACCAGCAGAAATCTCAAACCGGGTCTTCGGACCTCTGTCGCCCATTGCCCACCGTCCAGCGCAGAATCAGCCCGACCAGCAACAGCCCACCCCCGACAAGGAAGGGGACATACCCCGGGTCCACCACTGCCCGCAGCGTGACGACCGGCCGTCCCCCTTGCACCGTGTAGCCGTAGAGGAAGACGGCAACCCTCCCCAGGCTGAGGGGCGCGTTGGGGCGGACGGTGCCCCGCCCGACCCCCCGACCGTCCGCCAGAACCGTGACCTCCACCCGGTAGTCGGCGACGCTCCCGTCGGAGTGCCGCTCCAGGGTGACGGCCTCGCAGCGCAGGGAGACGCCAACGGTGGGGAACGTTCCGGTCTGTCCCACCGCGAGGGTCAGGTCCTCCTGCCGGCCGAGGCCGCTCAGCCCCAGTGCCAGCAGGAACAGCGGGACGGTCAGGTGGGTGACCAGCGTCCCCCAGTGGGGGGCGGAACGGCGGGCCAGGCGCGGCCAGAGGGCGGGCCAGCGGTTCAGGGTGCAGAGGACGGTCGCCAGCACCGGCAGCGCCAGGGCGGCCCAGAGGGCCGGGGAGGTATACCAGCGGAAGAGGCCCAGCCGGCCCAGCGGGGCCGCCAGACTGCCGTAGCGGGCGCGGACGGCCTCCTCCCATCGGGCCAGCGCGGCCGGGTCTCCGGTGGGACGTTGCGGGAAGAACGACCCCAGCGCGGCGGCTCCGAGGGCCAGCAGGAGGAGCACAGCGGCGACCTTTGGACGTCCGAACAGGCGAATCAGTCTCCGCATGGACTTCACGGCTTTCCTCACCCCACCCCTGCCGCCTGCGACGGCATCCTTTCCGAGAGGGGAGGGGTCAGGGCTGACAAGTGTAGATTTTTTGCCGGAGTGGGGGTTGCCCTCACCCCTCCCCCCGATCCTTCTTCCCTACTTGGAGGAGAGGGGAAGGGGGCCTGATCCCCCTCTCCCCGGCCGAAGGCCAGTGGGAGAGGGGGGATCAAGGGGGGTGAGGGGAAAAGAAGCCCGCCGCCCGCCCAGAATGAGGGACGCAAAAACCTACACCTGTGAGAGGGGTCAGGGGGAGGGGTGAGGCTGAACAGTTCATTTCTCCGCCAGCACCCGTTCGTCCCCCACCCGCCGGGTAACCCCCACCGAGTCCAGATATTCCAGCAGCGCCTGCGCGTACTTGCGACTGGTCTGGAAGAGGTCCCGCACCTGGGCCAGGGTGATGCTTCCCTGTTGCCGGATGTGGGCGCGGATGCGCGCCACCATCTCCTCGTACGTCTCCCGCAGAAAGAGCACCTCCGGGGAGACCTGGACCAGGTCGCCCCGGGCCAGGAGGACGCCCAGCACCTCCTCGCCGACCCGCGCAGCGGCCTCTTTGACGGACGGGGTGACATAGGGCGCGGCGCGGAACTGGGCCAGGAGGTCGTCCACCGCCTGCTGCTGCTGGGGGGAGAAGCGGACTTCGTGCCCGGGGAGGCGGACGGTGGCGGCCTCGTCGGCGACCAGGCCCTCCGTCGCCGCGCGGGCCATCAGGCCGTTGAAGACGCGCGGCTCCAGCCGCAGCGCACTGCGCAGCCCCTCCCGGCCCATACCGGGCCGCAGGGGATAACGGGCGTGGTAGGCGGCCAGTTCCTCCTGCATCCGGGCCGTCATCGCCGACCACCAGGCGCGGGCGGCGACCAGCCGGGCCGGAGCCAGTTCGGGGACGGCGTCCAGGACGACCGCATCACCGGCGGCGATGAGTTCCGCCAGGGCGGACGGGGCGCCTTCCCCCAGGCCGGAGGCTTCCAGCAGGTCCCGCACCGTCTGCGGGCCCCCGCGCTCCAGGGCCTGGAGGAGCACTTCGGCGGGGGTGCCCCGGGCCAGCGTCTCCAGGCGGGCCAGCACCTCGGGCCGGAAGCGGCGGTGCTTGCGGCCCGGATGGGGGTCCACCACGTCCCCCCCGCCGACGGTCACCGCCGGGGAGGGGACTCGGATGATGAACCGGTCGCCCCGGACCAGGGGAAGGGGGTCGTCCAGTTCCAGTTGGACCCAGCCGGACTCTCCGGGCGCCAGGGTCTCGGTGCCCAGCAGCCGGAGCCGGGCGACCGTCTCGGCGGAGCCGCAGAAAAACTTGACATGGGCGTTGTGTTTCAGCGGGAAGGGCGCATCGGGCAGGACGTCCAGCCGGACGTCCGCCAGGGTGGTGGGACGGAGCCAGCCGGGGGTTGTCACCAGGTCGCCCCGGGCCAGGTCCTGTTTGGCGACGCCGGTCAGGTTGATAGCGACGCGGCTTCCCGGGACGGCGCGCCCGATTTTGGTCTTGTGGGTCTGCAGGCCGCGAATGCGCGCCCGGAGGCCGCGCGGCAGAATCTCCACCTCCTGCCCGACCTCCAGGTAGCCGTCCACCAGCGTGCCGGTGACCACCGTCCCGAAGCCGCCGATGGTGAAGACCCGGTCTATCCAGAGGCGGGGACGGCCCCGGTCGGGGCGGGGCGGGGTGCGGGCCAGAACGTCCTGCAGGGCCGCCGTCAACTCCGTCAGCCCCTGCCCGGTACGGGCGGAGACGGGGATGATGGGCGCCCCTTCCAGGATGGTCCCCCGGAGGACTTCCGACACGTCCGCCTGCACCAGTTCCAGCCAGTCCGGGTCGTCTATCAGGTCAATCTTGGTCAGGGCGACGACGCCGCCGGGGATGCGCAGGAGGTCCAGGATGGCCAGGTGCTCCCGGGTCTGGGGCATCACGCCCTCGTCGGCGGCGATGACGAAGAGGGCGGCGTCTATGCCGCCGACGCCGGCCAGCATGTTCTCAATGAAGTCCCGGTGTCCCGGCACATCCACGATGCCGACCGGTTCGCCGTTGGGGAGGGTGAGCCAGGCGAAGCCCAGGTCTATGGTCATCTCCCGCTCCTGCTCCTCCCGGAGCCGGTCGGGGTTAATGCCGGTGAGGGCCTGGACGAGGGTGGATTTGCCGTGGTCCACATGTCCGGCGGTGCCGATGACGTGCACAGAACACCTCCCCTGGCCGCGCTGACTCTTTGATTCCCCGATTCCTTGATTCTTCCGATTCTTCCGATTCTTCCGATTCTTCTGATTCTTCTGATTCTTCTTATTCCTCCGGCGGATGCTCCTTCAGGGCCGCCAGGTGCTGGTCTATCTCGGCGATACGGGCCTCATAGGCCTCGCGGGTATGGGCGAAGGAGCGCACCGCGTCGGCGCGACGGGTCTCCCAGAGGGCGGCAATCTGGGAGTAGCAGAGTTTGGCGGTGGTGGTCAGGGAGTCCAGCCG
>DAOTWL010000017.1:0-1688 GCA_034435875.1 Anaerolineae bacterium | reverse complement strand
GGAGTGCCGTCTATAACGCCACTCCGCTACGCTTCGTGGCTGACTACGAACCGCCACTCCGCCGCGCTTCGTTCGTAGTAAGGCACGAAATGAAGAGGAGTGCCGTCTATAACGCCACTCCGCTACGCTTCGTGGCTGACTACGAACCGCCACTCCGCCGCGGTCCGGGGCCGACTACGAACATTCATTTGATGGCTACCGCTAAATGACCGTCCCCTCAGGAATGACAATATCCTCCGGGATGACGACGATGCCGTCCCGGACGACGTAGAGTTCTTCCTCCCGGTCCGGCTCGCCCTGATGGGAGCGGATGATGACGCCGTCGCCGATGCGGACGTTTTTATCCAGGATGGCCCGCTCTATGGAGACGTTGTGCCCGAGGCCGACGTTGGGGCGGCCCAGGCGGCGGTTCTCCGCCCGCTGCTCCTCGTCCTCGTAGAAGTCGGCGCCCATCATCACCACCTGGCGCAGGCGGGAGCCGGGCCGGATCATGCTCCGCAGCCCGATGACGCACTCCTCCAGGTCGGCGTCGTAGAGGCGGCAGCCGTCCGCCACCACCGTCCGCTCCAGCCGACAGCCGTCTATGCGGGAGGCCGGCAGGAAGCGGGAGCGGGTGTAGATGGGGAAGCGCGGGTCGTAGAAGTCAAAGGGCGGATCCGGGTGCGTCAGCGCCAGGTTCGCCTCGTAGAACGCCCGGATGGTCCCGATGTCCTCCCAGTACCCCTCAAACGGGAAGGCGTAGACCCGGGTGGTCTGGATGGCCGCCGGGATGATGTGGTGACCGAAGTCGTCCCCCGGCACCTCCTCCAGCAGGCGGGTCAGCACGTCCAGCCGGAAGACGTAGATGCCCATAGAGGCCAGGAAGGGCTTCTCACTCCCCCGGCGGCTGACCATTCCCTCCAAGACGGCCGGGTCCTTCGGCTTCTCTTCAAAGGCGACAATTCGTCCCTCGCCATTGGTCTTGAGAATCCCGAAGCGCGGGGCATCCGGCAGGCGCACCGGCAGGACGGCGATGGTCACATCGGCGCGGGCCTGGCGGTGGTAGGCGATGAATTCGCTGTAGTCCATCCGGTAGAGGTGGTCACCGGCCAGGATGAGGATATCCTTGGGGTTGTGGGGGATGATGCGGTGCAGTTGCCGCCGGACGGCGTCGGCCGTCCCCTGGTACCAGGCCTCGCTGGTCAGCGTCTGCTCGGCCGGGAGCAGTTCCACGAACCCGCCGGAGAAGACGTCAAACCGATAGGTGTGGTAGACGTGGCGATGCAGCGACGCGGTGAGGAACTGGGTGAGGACGAAGATGCGCGTGATGCCGGAGTTGATGCAGTTGCTGATGGAGATGTCAATCAGGCGGTACTTTCCGGCGATGGGGACGGCGGGCTTGGCCCGCGCTTTGGTGAGCGGATAGAGGCGGGTCCCCCGCCCGCCGCCCAGGACGACGGCGATTACGTCTTTGACAGCCATACAGCACCCCCTTTTCTGACCACTGACTATTGACCACGGACCACTGACTATTGACCACGGACCACTGACCACAGACCATTGACCACTGACACAGTGGTCTCTCGTCTGTGGTTTGTCGTCCGTGGTCTGTGGTCTGTCGTCCGTGGTCTGTGGTCTGTCGTCCGTGGTCTGTGGTCTGTCGTCCGTGGTCTGTCGTCCGTGGTCTGTGGTCTGTCGTCCGTGGTCTG
>DAOTWL010000016.1:0-3674 GCA_034435875.1 Anaerolineae bacterium | reverse complement strand
GGCAGGGACAGGGAAAAGTTGGAGCCGGAGCGGTGCAACTCTTTGCGCCAGATGACCTGACCGGCTCCCCAGCCTTCCGGCCGGTCTACCACCGGGACCGGGTCTGGGTCTTTGCGCTGAACCCCGAGGCCTGCGGAGGATCCGCTTGGTGAGGAATCTGCGCGCCTGGGGAAAAGCCCTGCTCCTGGGGGGAGCGGCGGGAATCGTCCCGTCTCTCTTTCTGGAGGGCATACGCCTGGTGGCCGGCACGCCGTTCTCCTGGATCGGGCTGGCGGCCCGCTGGGGATTCATCTTCGGGATACTGGTTGCCGCCAGATTAACCCGACCGTATCCTGCACAGGGGCCGCGCTGGGTATGGCCAGGACTGCTGTGGCTGGGCCTGGGTGCTGGGGCGGGGCTGTCTTATGGCCTGAGCGGGGCCACCTGGGCCGCCTGGGCCCTGCTGGGAATCGCATGGATTATTCTGCTCGGCCTGGAAGACATCCTGACTGGCGTCCGCTCCCGGCTCCGGCGCTGGACCTGGCGGGGAATCCTGCCCCTCATTGCCGGCACGTTCCCTGTGGCCTTTTCACAACTGGAATCCCACTTCGCCGATGAGGAGTTCTTCGTCGCACTGGAGGCGGTCGCCCTGGCCCTCTTCTGGCTCCTGCTCCTGGGCGCATACCGCCTTGTAGCCAGACGGACAGAGGCTTGGCTTCGGTGGGGTATCCGCCTGGACCGCCGAATGGTCGGGCTGGTCCTCCTGCTCCTGTCCTTCGGGGGGCTGAGTGGCACGGTCTGGGCCTACCGCCACAGTTTCTACCCGCCTGTTGCTCCGGCGTATCCGGGAATTTCGGAGCAATCTCCCTTCCTCTGCGGTCAGGTTCCGCCGGATCCCCAGACCTATGATGGGCAGGATGTCTTTTTCCGGATTCTGGCGCGAGTGGAGGCCAACCCGCGCAAGGGGCCGCCGGAGTACGGGATGCTGGCCCTGGGGACGGGCGAGCGTCGCTGGGCGGAGCGGTTTCGGGAATCGCTTCTGGAGGAGGTGGCCGAGGGGCGCTATACCGGTCCGGCCCACAGCGTCAAATCGGTCCAGTTTGAGGCCGCCCTGCGGGCCTATTACTACCCGCGCGTGCGGGATCGCTTCCCGGGTCTCTTTTCCGAAGAGGAGACGGCCCGAATCCGGGAATGGTTCGCGGCGATCAATCGCCGGGCACTGACGGTGGAGTGGGTGGATTGGATGTACGGTCTGGCCTTCTCCAAATGGCCGGAGGGGCCGTACGAAAACCAGGAGAACGGGGCCGGGTTGCTGGCCCTCCTGGAGGCCGAAGGCCTGGCTGATCCGAAATGCTCTACGGCCAACCGGGGGTATCTCGCTCGCAACCGGCGGGGTTGGCAGGAGCGTTTCCGCGTGACCGATGATGCCATTGTCTACCAGCCGGAGTGGATTTATAATGTCTATTTCCAGTCCCTGTATACCGGCGAGTTCCCCCAGGAAAACGCGCGCCGCTCGCTGGAGTGGCTGCTGCTCCAGGCCTTGCCCGATGGGGCACCTTTGCGGTATAATCATCCCGGACAGGGCTCCCTGGCCGGCATCGCCTACCTGGGAGCAGTCCTCTTCCGGGACCCCCGGTACATCTGGCTGTCGGGCCGGGCGGTGGAGGCGCTGGAGCGGAGAGGGGGGTATCTTTTCGCCCAGCCGGGGGTGGAGGAGCCTGTCCCGCTGGAGGGACGTTCCCCTACTGAAGGCTCCTGTCTCCTCTACGGCGATTCGGGGCTGCCCAACCAGAGGGGGCCTCTGGCGCCGGATAAGATCGTCTTTCGGGACGGCTGGGGAAAGGACGCGGCGTACCTGCTGGTCAACCTGCGCTTTACCGGCTGGCACCGCTACAAGGCGACGGGGACGGTGACGCTGGTCTATTGGGGGGGTGTCCTCGTGGCCGATGTTCTGGATGGGCAGCCGTTCTCGTGGCTACCGGTGGGGCGGAGCCTGTTTCGGGATAAGCGCGTCCCGCGCGAAAACCTGAGCGGCCTGGTGGTGGAGAAGACTGGGATGGCCGCTGTCCTCTACACTCTGACCGGCATCGGTGGCCCCTGGGCCCAGGACCCGCCGTACTACGCCGAGGTGGTGGCCTTTGAGACGGGCCCGGAGAGGGATTGGGCCCACATCCGGCTGGTGGGTTGGCGGAGCTGGCAGCACGACCGGTGGGTCTACTTCTACCACGGTGGAGGGCCGATTGTAGTAGTGGACGAAGCCCGTGGGCCTGCGGGAGCGAACGCCGGGGTGATTTGGCATCTGGCGGGGGCCGAGGAGGTGGCGCCGGGCCGCTTCCGCCTGCGCGGCGGTGATGCTCCGGTGGAGGTGCATCTGATCCCCCTGGATGGCGGTAGCCGGATAGAGGTTCGGGAGCGCACGGCAGGCGCATCGAGCGTGGATGTGGTATATTGGGGTGCGTCCGAACTCCGCGTGGTGGCGGTGTTTTTGGGCGGGGAGTGAGCTGGGGCGGAAAAGACACGTTAGGAATGGAGAAATAGAGATTAAAGAGAGCAGGCAGTAAAGTTGTCGGTTTGCCTGCACCCTTCTGGTGAGTCCCTGGGAGGCAACTTGCGGGTCTGTTACTTCGGGACGTATCGGGCTGAGTATTCACGCAATCGGATTATGATAGAAGGCTTGCGGCGCAATGGGGTTGAAGTTATTGAGTGTCACGAGCCCTTATGGTTTGGCATTGAGGACCGGGTACAGGCAGCCAGTGGCGGTTGGGCACATCCCTCGTTCTGGTTACGAGTCACGCGGGTTTATTCTCGCCTGTTACGCAAATATCGCAACATCGGCGATTACGATGTGATGGTTTTAGGGTATCCTGGGCAATTGGATGTTCCGTTAGCCAGGGTGTTGACCTGGTTGCGAAAAAAGCCCCTGGTGCTGGATGTGTTTATGTCCCTCTACCTGATCGCCCAAGAACGCGGGTTGACAGAGCGTAGCCCGCTTACGGCTCGTCTTCTTTATCTCTTGGAAAAACACGCCTGCTCTTTGCCCGATTTGCTCATTTTAGATACTGAGGACTATGTGGTCTGGTTTCAGCAGGTATATGGTATAGACCCATCTCGCTTCCGCCTGGTGCCCACCGGTGCGGACGACAGGGTGTTCCGCCCGATTGCTTCCGAGAAGAGAGACGGTCTCTTCCGGGTGATGTACTACGGTTCGTTTATCCCCAATCACGGAGTGCGATACATCATTGAAGCAGCGCGGATTTTACAGGATGATTCCGAGATACATTTTGAGTTCATTGGGGATGGGCCGGAGAAGCCTATGGCTATGGCCCTCGCGCGCCAATATGGCCTGAAGAACGTGACTTTTGAGGATTGGATGGATCAGGAGGAACTGATTCGTCGGGCTGCCAACGCCGACGTGATTCTGGGTGCCTTCGGCACAACCCCGCAATCCCTGATGACGGTGCAGAACAAAATCTATGAGGGCTTAGCAATGGGGAAGCCAGTGATTACGGGGGATTCTCCGGCAGTGAGGAAAGCGTTGATATTGGGTGTGCACATATGTTTGTGTCAGCGCGAGAACCCTCTATCTCTGGCAGAAGCAATACGGACCCTCAAGCAGAACCCTGAGCTTTGTAAAGCTTTGTCCAAAAATGGGTACGAATTGTATGGTAGACTCTTTACACCTGCTAAATTGGGAG
>DAOTWL010000015.1:0-21009 GCA_034435875.1 Anaerolineae bacterium | reverse complement strand
GAGAGATGAGAGTGCTCCCCCCCCAATTGTGCTTCTGGCTCCTCAAAAGGGCACGGGACAGAGGCCACGCCCCGGGGGGCGATTGCCCCTGTGATGTTTCGCCCCTGCTGGGCAAGACACTCCGAGTCCGCCGCTGGTACGTTTTTTAAGCGGCAAGCGGCAACCGGGCGGCGGCGCAAGCCGCCTGAAAGAATCCCCGGGCTTTAATCCTGGGGATAAAGCCAATTGCATTGTGTAACATATTGCGGAACGTACATTGCCAAGAAAGGAGGATGTATGTCAAAGGGGCTTGTGTATGTTGGGAGAATAGCAGAAATCTCCGACATTCCCGGTGCTGATAGGATATGCGCGGCTCAGGTAGTATGCGGTGTTGGGGGAAGGTGGCGCGGGGTTGTCCCACGGGGACAATTCAAAGAAGGAGACCAATGCCTGGTGTATCTGCCGGATAGCGTGCTGCCGCAGACCCCAGAGTTCTCCTTTATGGAAAGGTATCGGTGGAGAGTATCCCTCAGGAGATTTATGGGCGTGCCGTCTGAGTGTCTCATTATGCCGCAGACAATCCCAGGCAACGTGGGAGATGATGTGACATCTGCGGCTGGCGTGACGAAATACGAAAAGCCAATACCGAGCACTATACGGGGCCAAATACAGGGCAAATTCCCTCGGTTTATCCCCAAAACAGACGAGCCTAATTTCCAATCGGTACCTGAACTCGTGGAAGCGCTGGCAGGACATCCGTATTATGCAACTGTTAAGGTTGACGGGGCTTCTGCAACAGCTTATTGGTATAACGGACACTTTGGCTGTTGCAGCCGCAACTGGGAATTAAGGCCCGACTCGGACAATGCCATCTGGCGAATAGCCGAACGGTATAGGCTTCGGGATTGTCTGGCCGGGAAAAATTTAGCGATGCAGTTCGAGGTCGCTGGGCCAGGAATTCAGAAAAACCCAATGGAGCTCCCAATGGTCCTGCCCTTTCTCTTCAATGTGTATGATATAGAGAAAGGGGCCTACTGGAACGGGGAGGAAGTGTTTCGGTTGGCCCGCGACATCGGTTTTCCCCACGTGGAAATAGTTACGTGGGGGGAGATATTCCCGCATAATGTTTCTGATGAATATCTGTACCAAAAAGCGCAGGGATGGTATGTAATCAACAGAAGACCTCGCGAGGGAATTGTAGTCCGCCCACTACAAGAACGTGAAGTCCGCGGAGTGAGGCTATCATTTAAGGTAATCAATCTGGATTATAGAGATTAACTCAAAAAGGACAAATTGGGGTGGTAATATAAGCGGAATTGTGCGGGTTCAAGTCCCGCCGTCGGCTTGATGGGCCGGTGTCCCGAGCGGCAAAGGGGGCAGACTGTAAATCCGCTGGCCCAGCCTTCGCAGGTTCGAGTCCTGCCCGGCCCACTGTGGGCCCACGTAGCTCAATCGGCAGAGCACACCCTTGGTAAGGATGTAGTTATGGGTTCAATTGTTCCTGATGCAAAATATGGCAAACTCTCAGAAGGGTAGAAAATCCGCTCGGCGCGGCGCAGGCAATGTTGCGCCTTGGCGCGGATATGATCCAACACTGCCGAGAACTAAGAATTGCTTTGGGACTTCCGTGATTTGGAGAGCAAAAAGAAGATGACACAAACGTCAGGCCCGCTAACGATGGAAAGGACAAGGACAATAGTGAGGTATCTATTGGCCTTGCTTATGCCCAAACTTCCTGCTGGTCTTATGACCTTTGAACTGGTCGATATTGCCGAGGACCCCTGGTTCGCCTTTTGGATCCGCGAGGAAGAAGAAAGGGTCCGAGGTTTGGATCCAATACTACCCGTTGAAATGCGCGCCGGTGCATTCCCGGTGGACAACGTGCTGGCTGTTGTAATTATGATACGGTTTGGTGGCCGTCTATACGAGTGCTGGCTTAACTATTACCAGGGTGGGCATTTGTATTATCACATTCTTGCCACCACCGACAGTGTCGTAATAGCGTTTTTTACCCCCTATCCATCAAGGTATTTTATAGTAGGGAATTCTCTTCAATCTTTTTTCTGGGACATACTAACAAAGATCGCTTCCTATCCCGAGTGGAGTGTGGAAGAGTTCATTCAGGCGGTAAAACGTGTTCGCGAGGCCTATCCCGTAGAAGACCTTTGGGACACGCTGGCAGAAAATGTCCCCTCTGCAGACTACAAAAAGCACACCGGATAGAAAATCAGACAAGCGGAATCGGCACGTATATATAGGGACCGCGCCTGATCTGGTACAGCAAGGGGGCAAAAAACAAGAGTGATCGTAGATACCCTTCGGTCCGTCCTATATATTTGCTACAGAAGAAAAGAGACCCCCATAGTTTGGGGTATTGGGAGACGTGACACTCCTTAGGTTCCCCGAGGGGCCAAAGGCCACCAGTACAAAGCAACTGAAAAGAATGCCGCCGGCCGCGGAGGGGGATGTTTCAGTAGCCTCTTTTGCCCGAAGGGCAGGTGACGGAATCTACCCTGGAAGCGACCCGTCGGTTTTTTTGCAATCACAACCCACAAGTGGCAATTGGAAGAGAGGATTGATGTCGCCAAAGGAAGCATACTTTCGCTTCTGGCTGAACACCATCTGTTATTGTGCTCACCTGACTATTTAGCCAGGTCCTTATTTTATCCCTTTCGTCCAGCATCTATACCCGTTAGTGGCTCTGAAAAGTCATCAGGAGGGGGAATAAAGGAAATGGAACGAATTACATTTGACCCGAATGTAATGGGGGGCAAACCCTGTATTCGGGGTATGCGGGTGACGGTTGGAATGATTGTAGGGCTTGTTGCTTCTGGGTACTCTTTTCAGGAAATCCTGGAAGCGTATCCCTACCTGGAAGAAGAGGACATTCTGGCCGCGCTGGCGTACGCCGCTTGGCGCGCTGAGGAGATGGAGTTGCCGCTGGTCACTGTATCGGCCCTGTCCGAAGAAAAAGGCAGTGTGCCCGGATTGTAGTTTCCGCTAATTTGGCACACTGCCGAATGGTGGTGACACTCGGCATTGAAGTCCCGGGGACGGTCAAAGCCCCTGCCAGGGGAAAAGGAGCCTTGAAAAACAGTCCCTTGTGCTGTTTTTTAGGTGGGCTTGGCCCGTCTGGTGTGCCGATGGCCCAGGATTCCCTTGGGTAAGTGGTCAAAGACGCTGGCCTCTTTCCGGATTCGCCCCTAAAATTAAATAGATTTCATCTTCGTTGCATCCCACACGCCAACCGTATTCCCACATCCGGTCCAGGATCAGCATCAGGGCAATTTTTTCCTTCAATTCCTCATCGGCCCGCAAAGCCCACATCGGAAGCGTCCCGACAGGGCATAATGCCTGCCCCTTGTGCTCCAGCCAAATGTCCCCAAATTTATCAACGACTACCCTAAAACAAGTTCTGTTCGGCTGACTCATTTGTCTCCCCAGAACTTGTACAATCTGAACCAATCGGACTATTGTGGGGCAAGAAATCGTTAGCTGCTCTCCGGCCGGAACATCGACTCCAAGGCACGGGCGAAACCCGCGTATACCTCGTCCAGGTGGTCCTTTACTTCTTGGTCTGTAACCGCGTCGGGATTCTTTCCCTCTTTTCTGGCAATTATGTGGCGGATACCTTCTTCGCGCCGCTGATCAATTTCCCGTCCCTCGGCCAAAAGGTCTCCTATCGTCTGACCTATTGCCCCGTCTACCTTGGTGGTGGCCTCTACCAGAATCTCCTTACGTTTCTTGGGGGGAAGATACATATCTTCTCCTCCCGAGCAAAGCAAGTAAAAGCTTACTGCCGCCGCATAAGCCATAATCCTTTCCGCTGCAAAGAACGGGGTGTATAGGCCTCTAATCCACTCCGTTATCTCTTCTACAAGACGGCGATAGACATCCTCAAGATCCTTTCCATTCTCGCGGACTTCCCTGATGAGCCCTTGAGCAGTCTCCTGGAGTAATGGACTCTCACCGGAGTAGCGCAGAAGCTGTTTTCCTTCCTCTTGTGGGTTCACTGGAGTGGTCATTTTATCCATCCTCCTTAGGTTCAATCCACATAGGATTTAGATCGCGGTTGAGTTCTTGCACCCACAACCCGGCTCCCTCTCCGTGGCTAAAGCCAGGGAGAGGAAGTTAGAGTGCTTCTATACCCGGCATCCGCCTCATAGTCTCGGAGACGCGCCTCGTATAGTTTTTCAAAATATCCTTTCACAAGCCAGTTTCCGGTAAAATTATCTTCTCCCCTTTGAGGCCCAATTGAGCTATTAAATGCTGGGTGGCATCATCCCGATCCATAAGGAAGCGGAGCATCAGCGACTCATCGCCACCAGTTGGGAAAACGAGAAGGAAAATATCCTTATATTGCCAGCAAGAGAGGGAGGCTAAGTCTTCCCCCAGCGATAGGAGATAGACCGAGGAGCTTTTTCTCTCCCCTCTTGCGATCCTATTTGTACACCGACGACAATTAGGACAGAGATAGACGCCTCTTGACTCTCCAGAGTATCTCCTCTAATGCTTCTTCGATCCGCTCTATTTGGTCACTAATGAAATCCTCTAATTTCTCTATTCTGAGCGCCACGGCGTTCGCTATCAGGTGCTTGGCTATCACCCGGCCTATTTTTGGGTCTACCGCGGTGGTCTCTTCCACCAGAATGCGGTCCAGTTGGGGGAGAAAAGGGGCCATTTTTTCTCCCATACTACACGATGGCTTTGCGCTCCATCTTTGATGTTGCCAAAGTTGGGGGAGAAAAGGGGGTATTTCCTCTCCCATACTTTTCCACCGCAGGAAAATGTTCACGAGGAATGCATAAAATATTATCTGATTCGCCACGTCTTCTGGTTTGAAGTTTGCCTTGGTCCACTCTGCCAGTTCTCTGACAAACTGTCTATAGGCTTCCAGGGGGTGCTTTTCCCCATCACAGATCACCCGGACGATTTCTTCGGCGACCTCACCGGCAAATACATAGTCCCCAGGCCGCAAAGACATCTTTTCCTCATTGTTATCCATTTCGCAGTACTCCTCTCCGTCCCCTTGTGGGGAGATATCCCTCAGAAGCGAACGCCCGAGGGTTAGAAATACGGCCCGACGCCGCTTGCAGGGGCGGCCCCACACCCGGTCACCGCCACGCGGCAAAGCCAGCATCGGGCCGGAAGCGCTGTTTTTTCCTCTTCCACGAAACGCAGTCCCCGCTGTCACTTCATATCGCCGGAAACCAGTCCGCCTTGTCTCCAGCTCTGAAGGGCGGGGACTGCGACGGTTTTTTATTCGCGGGCCCTGATCATCCCCCGCAGAGCATCAGTGGCATACTCCATATAATGCTCTGCGAACCGACTTATTTCCTCATCTGTGACCTCTGATGGGGGCTTTCCCTGGGCCGAGGCAATTGCCTGACGAAATCCTTCCCGCGTTCGCTGTGCTTCCTTTGCTCTTTGCCGCAGAAGGCCTTTCATCTGCGCGCCAAATCTTTTATCCACTGCGGTGGCCTCTTCCACCAGAATGCGATCAAACACGGCGATGGGAAGAGCCTCTTCCCACATCCCAGGCTTTTCTTTTTCTTCTGGTGGAACTTCCATCTCCCGCAGGAAACTGGTCACGGCGAACACATAAAACAACATCTGAGCCGCCGCGTCTTGTTTAAAGTTTTTCCAGGCCCACTCTGCCAGTTCTCTGACAAACTGTCTATAGGCTTCCAGAGGGTCCATATTTTTATCGCGGACCGCCAGAGTGATTTCTTGGGCGGTCGCCCTGGCTAATACTGTATCGCCGTCAAGTTGCAGAAACATCTTTCCTCCTTTGTGTTTTGTATGTTGACAACAATCAGAACGGGATCACTGTCCTTTGAATACCCTGGATATCGCATCCAATGCTTCTCCAACAAACCGCATATACCCCCCCCAGAATCCTTCTATGTCCTTTCTTGTGAGTGTTATGGCGGCCCCTTCCCTGGCCGCGGCAATCATCCTTTGTTCTTCATCCTGTTCTTGATGCGAGCTCTCCACATCCTGTAGATAGTTCTGTATCTCCCGTCCTAAATTTTTATCTATTGCGGCGGCTCCTTCCACCATAATAAGTCCCAGTTCGTCGGGGGAAGGAACTATTTCCCTCGTCTCATCGCTCTCCCGCAGGAAATTGGACACGAGATACACGTGAAGTACTACCCGAATCGCGACGTTTTCTTCGCGAACATCTCTGGCCCACGCTACCAGTTCTCTGATAAACTGGAGATAGACTTCCAGAGGTTCCCTTCCCTCGTCGCGGACCGCCCGGACGATCGCTTGAGCGGTCTCTTTGACTACCACGTCTTTGCCATAAAATTGTAAGATCATACTCCCCCCCTTTATATATATTGTTGACTACAAGAGGCCAATTACTTTCTACTCTCTCCGGGTGTCTGCCGCCGTCGTAGTGGACATTAGCGAGTCGTTCCACGATTTTTTTCATCTCAGGTTATTATTGGCGCTACACCTCCTGAAGTAAATTGGGCCTGAGTCCCCTCTTGACTAAAGCCAGGGGGTTCTGAGAAAAATCACCGCGGCCACTCCCAGGCCCTCGCGGCCGTCAGAAGACGACGCTACACCATCCCGGGACTTGGTCTTAGCTGTCCCCTCTTTCGCGGCGACTTCTCCATCCCCCTTGCAGGGCTATCCGCCAGAAGCGGGCACTTGGGAGTTGGGAACGCGGCCTGACGCCGATTACAGGAGTGGCCTAACACCTGACCACTGCCTCGCAACAGAGCCTGCGTCGGGCCCAAATTCATTGTTGTTGGAATTGAATTCGCGCCTCACGATTTGTTGTACCACAAGGCAGACGGATACCCAGCCGCCTTGTTCACAATCCTGAAGGACACGATCAATCCCGGGCGCGATGATCCTCTATAATAATGTACGTCCAACCCAGCCTATTACCCCACAACCTTCTTACGTTGACTTCATTCCCAGGGCTAAAACCCGGGGCCCCTTTCAGGCGGTTTGCGCCGCCGTCCGGCTGCCGCTTGCTACATACGGTGTGTCATCACTCAGTGGTAGCGTTTTCCACCGCAGGGGTAAGCGGCTTTCGGGGCGCGGTCTCTGTCATTGGGGACCGCTTTCATTCCCGGGTTGAAAAGCCGTGGCCTTCAGCGGTCTGTTTTTGGCAAAAACGCGAAGCCTGCAAAATGCTAATAGACGTACTATAGTATAGCAACACACTAAGGAGGTAACAAATGGAATACGGGGACAAGATGTTAACGACGAGAATGGTAGCCCGGAAATTAGGAGTATCCATACCCACCGTCTTTCGGTTAGTGGAGAAAGGACTTCCCGCTTACTTCCTCGGAGGGCGCCTGTGGAGATTCAGGGAGTCTGAAGTGGACAGGTGGCTTGAGGAGCGCCGTGTGAAGAGCAAAGAGGGGGAGAGCTAGCTTAGTTCGGCAGCTGGCTCCGGGGGCGGCCTAAAAATCCCCCGTCGCGAGGGCCGCGTAAGGAGAGAAAATGGAAGATGTTATTAGCGGCAAGTTTCCTCAATGGCCGCCAAATCTGAGAGAGGCGGCGTGGGAGATATTCACCGCATTGCAAGTTCTGGGAAACACCCTGCTGTACGCGGAACCTACAGAAGCGCAGCTGGCGATGTCAACAGCAATTAGCATTGCGGTCGAACATCTCCTCAATGCTCAGAAGGCCTTGGGCCCTAATTCCTTCTGATTACGGGAGGTCACAATGCGTAGTGAGGCGCTCAGCTATTCGGCGATGCTTTTCCTGGCCGCAATGGCCTTCCTGTTTGTTCTTGCCTTCCTGGCCGCGCCGAGGTCCGTTCCCCCTCCGGTGCCCGTGCAGGTAGACCCACCTGATCGGCAGTGCTTGCCGGATCCCGCAAAGAACACCGCTTGGATTGAGCCCCTTAAATTTTCTTCCTTCGGGATCGTCGCCAGCGAAGCAACAACGGTCCAAGCCCTACTGACTCAGCACGCCTATACCCGCGCGTTAGCAGACACCGCCCACTTCACTGCCTGGATGGTCTTGCGGATGTGCAAACCACTGGAGATCGTCTTCTGCGCGCGCGATCCACGTGGGCCAACTTTCTACGCGACGTGCCGATCAGAAGACGGCCGACTGTGCGCCACTGGGATTTTCCGCCCAATGGAGGACGGAAGGCTGCTGGGCATCACAGCATATGTCCGGCCGTGCTCAGAACTGGACCGAAAACTACAAAGCTACGGTTGCGAAATGTCTAATATTCAGATCCAGTTGCCATAACGGCGGTTTTTTCCGCGGGACAGTCCGGGCACTCCGTGGCAGCACTGTTGTGCAAGAATCCGCGCGATAAAAAGCAACGGAGTTTTGTGGCACGGTCGCTATATATATAGAGAGTGAGAGAGCAAAGGGAATCTCTACCGGCAGGAAAAGGGCTTGTGGGAGAAAACCCTTCAGGAACTGGAGCGGGTTGCCAGTGCCCTGAAACCGGACTCAAGTTTTAGGAGGTGAAATATGTCCCAGGTGTCCACAGACTACTCTCAAGCCGGTGACCTCGCGCTGAGTGAACTAAAAGTCTGCGGCTTCCGTAGTCTGTATGATGTCTCTCTGCGTCTGAAGCGGATCAACATCTTCGTCGGACCAAACGGCAGTGGCAAATCTAACCTGATAATGCTGTTCCGGCTTCTCCACGACATCATAGAAAAAGAATCCGTCTCCCCGAAGCGTTATGGGCCGCGGCCGGAGGAGTTGTTCTGGTCCGGCGAAGAAGAAGAAGGAGAAGTAGAAAGAAACCTGTGTGAAGTCACTCTCTATCTGGGAAACCCGTCTGGCGAGCTGCCGCGTCTTCAATATAACATTGTCATCGCAGTAGATGGGAATCGGTTCTTTTTCCCTGTAGAGCGACTGGTTGACGAGACAGGGCGTGTTTTCTTCTCCCGAATCAGAAATCTTATAAAAATTCACAAACGAACCCGCGACTTCACGGAGGATAAGCCCTCCCTGCGCATCCTTGCCAAGGGGCAATTGCCAACAGGGATCTTCATTGAGGAGGAGGAATCAACGACTATCAGGAAGGTTTTTCACTTTATACAGCAGTGGCGGGTTTTTGATGTAGACCCTCGTCTCATTCGGAAATCTCTTTCTAAGAGACTTTCTGGCCGTCCGCCTGCCAGTGTGCCACCGCTTCTCCCCAACGGGGGGAACCTGCGTGAGTTCCTGTATGCTTTGTGGTATAACCATCACGAGGAGTTTGACCTCATCCAGGAACGCTTGGCCGCCGCAGAGCTTTCAGAGAGGCTTTGGCCTGTTGAGAGGCTAACAAGGTCAGGGCCAGTAATGCTTTGGGGGTTTGAGGGACAGGCCTCCCCGGAGCGCTTCTCATCATATACTCAATCTGATGGCACCCTTCGCTTCCTGGCTATTCTCGCGCTTATGCTGGGGGATAAAACTCCCTCTCTGATTTGCCTGGATGGGCCGGATCACAATCTGCATCCGTGGTTGATGATGCACCTTGCCGATGCAATGCGAGATTTTATAGAAATGAGAAAGCCATCTTCACAAATCTTGGTAACGACGCACAATCCAGACCTTGTGGATTGCTTGTTAGATGAGGAGGCGGGGTATTTAAAACTTTTTGCCGTTCGCAAATCGAGAACAGGCAAAACACAGTTCGTGGAAGTAAAAGCCGATGATCTGCAATATTGGGATAAATATAGGCAGGTCGGTGCTCGCAAAATGTTGGCTATAGAGGGGAGATAGAAGTGTGCACTGGCTCGCAATGAGCCTCCCCGGCCCAGCAAGCTGGGGAAAAGGTCAAGAAGGTTGCATACGAAGCAGTGTAGTCATCCGAAGCCGTGCCGCGGTTGCCAACCGCAACCGCGGTATGGCCTTTTCAGGAGGAAAGGATGGAGGTTGAGATGTTCATCCCAGTCATCTTCAAGGAGAGTGGGGTGGCCGGCATTGGCCGGAACGAGGGAATCTCCTCGTTTCCGGTCTGCTGCGATGCCATCATCGTAGTAACTGGCGAGAAGGATGCGATTTGGGGGTATCGCTCTCTGGCCAGTGCGTTATCGGCCGAAGGCAAGCCCAATGCTGTCCTCATCGGCACTGGATACCACGCGGAATGCTCTGGCGATGAGGTGGCGGCCAAAGTATTCCGCCCGGCGCGGATGTATTTAGTTCGGAGGGAGGATGACCTGGTGGGTGAAGCCAGAAATCCTACGCGCCTTGCGTGAAAGAGCAGGCTACACTTACGAGGAAATAGAACAACAAGCCCGAAAACTGGAAAGGGCGCATTACGCGGCCATTACACAACAAGACCTGGAAAAGTGGGAGCAAGGCCTGGATGCGCCCGATCTGGAGCACCTCGAGACGTTGGCAGAGATATTCGGTTGCCCGGTCGGATATTTCTTTCTCCACGAATTGCCTGCCCCCGTTTTTCCCCTGAGTTATCGCGGCTTGGCCCCCGGAAAAGAAAGCCGCCTCAGTCCTCTCACGCGGCGGACTTTGGGCCGCTTCTTGGACCTTTCCGAGCGGATGGCTACCTTGTTGAAAGAACATCGCGTTGACTGGGAAGTCAAAATCCACCCTGTACCGACGGTAAGCCTTAATGAGCTGGTGGAGCAGGAACGGAAACGGTTCGGTTTCTCCGAACAGGTACGTCAGCAGTGGCAGGCAGTGGAAGAAGCTTTTAACTGGTGGCGCACACAAGTAGAAGCCCAGGGGGTCTTTGTTTTTGAGATGAAACTGGAACCCGGTGAAGTCCGAGGCGCCTCGCGCTGGGTGGCCTCCTATCCATTTATTCTGGTGAATCATCAAGACGTTGAAGCAGCGACTGGGAGTCTTTTTACCCTTCTGCACGAGTATGCTCATCTTCTCACCTGTGAGGATGGGATTACCTGCGACTTTCGCGGGAGTGGGCAGGAAGGGCAGACAGAGGAATGGCTTGCTAACCGCTTTGCGGCGTGCTTGCTTCTCCCTCCTGAGCAGTTCGGACAACGATTACAGCAGCTGGGTCACTTGCAGTTTAAGCAGAACTGGTCCGACGCCGAACTGGATGAGATTCGGCGTCCCTTCTTCGTCAGCCGAGATGTTGTCGCCATTGCGCTTCAGGAGAAGGGCTTGGCACCTGTGGACTTCTACCAGAAAAAACGGGAGCAGTGGGAACGACGCAAGCCAAAAGGCCAGTCCAAAACGCCCAAGCACCTCACCAAGAAAGAGCAGAAGGCAAGGGAGTTGGGCTCATCAGCGGTTCGCATCCTTTTGACGCTTGAGCAACGCGGGGTATTGCCACTTTTCGACGCGGCTTCTGTCCTGGATATGAAAGTGGAAAAAGCTTTAGAATTCTTGCAATGGGCTCGTTGCGGGCAATGAAGGCGGCACCGGCCTTCAGAGCCGATCCGATACTGCTCATCACGATAAATGGAGGTGGAAAAATGGTAAAGTGTATCTGGTGCCAAGAGCCTTTGAAGTTTGTCAGGGGCAGGGGTTGGGTGCATCAGGCAGGAGGGGGAGTCTACTACTCACGCTGCCCCCAATGCGGATGGCGGGGAGCTCCCTGGCCGACCCCAACCCAGTGTCCACGATGTGGGAGCAAGGCCATTTATGATGACCACGCCGCTCTTCCGGATCGATTCACTGAGGATTAACCCAATCTCCAATATAGCCATTGTCTATATTGCAGATAAACAATAAGCCCGCCCTGTCTTGACGGCGGGCGGGCATTGTGCTACAATGGTCTCCGCCGGGACGCCCGCGCCGTCCTGGCTATCGCCTCGGGCTTCGGCATAAGCCGCGAGGCGTTTTTTTGTTGTTATACTCCGTTTTCTCCGCCCCCAAGAAGAAGTGGTGCAGGAGTTGGTGGCCGAGGGCAGCGCCACTCTCAATGGGTTGTTGGCCGGCCTGCGGGACTGGCAGAGCGACCGCCATTGGGTAGCGCCGGAAGTGCGGGCTGCCACCGACGCTTACCGGGCAGAACAAGACATATTAGGCGCCTTTTTGTCTGAGTGTTGCGAGCTTGGGCCACGCTTCTCCGTGCCTGTCAGCGCCTTATACGAAGCCTATGCTACTTGGTGCGCTGGCGCTGGTGAAGAAGCGATAGGCAAAACACGTTTTGGCGACTTGCTGAAACGGCGAGGGCTTAGCCAAAAGAGAGTGGGGCACGGCGGGTCACGCCATTGGGTGGGGATTCGCCTAAACCCTAATAGGGTGACAAATGGTGACAAGCTTGCAGTATCTCCCCTATAGTGAATGAATTTTGGCGGATTTACGGAAACCTTGTCACCATTTGTCACCATCTGCCGAGAGCGCCGTTATTCTCAACTGGCTGCTGGACGGCAAAAGAAGGCCACGATAAGATACCAAGAGGAAGAATCAGGAAGTGAGCTCTGGATAGGGCGCTTGGTGGATGGAAACAATATCAATCCACGGCCCAGTGCCGGGAATGCCTGTCTCCAGACCATTGGATCCACCAATCCTACGCATTCTTGCAATTATCTATGCGGAGATAGCCAGTGATCCGTGGCGGGCAAAGCGTCGCGCAATTTCTGCGCCGCTTCATCGCAGAGCGTCCGCACAATCTTATCTAAGGGGGGCTCTAACTGATGTTCCTCCACCAGGAAGTCGGCCAGCGTCCGGAATTTGCGCAGGTCCAGGTTCACATACGGCGTCCGACTTCCTGTGAGCGTGTCCGTCTGGACCGCGGAGCGGTTCAGCACCAGTGCCCGGTTCGCGAAGTCGCATAGCAGAAGCCGGGGATGATACGCGCAGTAGTTCAAGACTGCCACCCGGACGCCGATGCTCCATAGAGCCAGGTAGTTGTCATAGGCCGAGGCTTCCCATTGGCCGATGTCCTGCGCATCCAGCCCCGGCTCATCCGCCTGAGAGCGCAAGTACTGGATACGCCTCTCACTGTAGAGAGGCGTCCTCGTGCATTTGTACTCCAGCAAATACAGGCGCTCCAGGTCCTTCAGGTCCAGCACGAAGAAATCCGGGGCGAAACGGATATACCGGGCCGTCTCGTTGTACAAGTGGCGCATTTTATCCCGGATCTCTGGCGGGATATGGGTCTCGTAGCCGTACTGCACGTGGCGAAGCCGCTCTTTGAGCGGTGGGGCATTCCAGAGAATTTCCGTGACCGTGCTGACTACTGTCTGGGCGTCCTGTGTTCTGCCGCTGAATCCCTTCACCAGGTCGCTCATCTCTCCGGCCTCCGGAAGATCAAGATGTACTCGTGGATCCGGTTGATGCGGAAGACGCTGGGGTAACCAAGAGGCCGGAGATTGTTGTACTCCTGGCGGCGGTCCCAGATAACCAGGTCGTCGTACCAGAAGCCGATCTCTCGCATTACGGCCGCGAGGTCAGAGTGCAGGGAGTAAAGGCGATCTCCCTTCCGCACATCCATTACCACCACACAGAAATACGCTCCCGGCTTCAGTGTCTGGTACACCAGGCGGTAGATTTTCCCCAGTTCACCCAGGAACTCCCCGTAGTCTCTGATTGCCCCCAGGTTCCCCTCCAGGTCCACGTAGTCCTGAACGGGGCGTCCATCGGCAGTGCGCTCTTGGGAAAGGATGTCCCAGTAGGGAGGGCTGGTGACGCCGAAGTCCACTGTGCCAGGGTCAACGAAGTCCAAGAGGTTGCGGGCGTCGCCCACGTAAACTGCCGCTGTGCCCGGCCCCTGGGTTTTCGCCAGTCGCTCTCGGGCAATGCGGGCGTACTCCTCGGAGAGTTCCACGCCGATGCCCACCTTGCCCAGGCGCTTGGCGGCTATCAGAGTTGACCCAACGCCAACCATCGGGTCAAGGACTACCTTCTCGGCTGCTGTCGTGAAGCACTGAATCAGCCGTTCCGCCAGCATTGCCGGGAACATAGCTGGATGATCCAGTGCCAGTTCCTCAGCATCCTTCCGGATGTCGTTCCAGACGGAAATAGAGAATCGGGTCCAGGTTGCTCCGTCCAGGTCGTTCGCCCGGCGCTCTGGCGCCCGGCGGACGATGGGCACAGCGGCAGCTTCCTCCCTGGCGCGCAGGCGGGTAATGGCCTGCTGCTGGCGGATTTTGGCCTCCTGCTGCTGTCTCCGCAAGTACTCTTGGATAGCCTCCTCTACGATGTCATCGGTACGGGTTCCCTGCTGTTTGACCACCTCATCAAGTTGCCGCGCGGTATAAAGAGATAACCGTGCGCTTACTTCTGTGGGGGTCAATGCTCTGGAAACAATCTCCTCAAGCGGATCGCCGGGATGCAATTTAAACTCCCGCAGAATCCGCTGTGCCTGATCTTCTGGGTACGGAGCAATTGCCTTGGCCAGTTCAACAAACATAGTATCACGTTTTTCAGGTGGTATCTCTTTCTGCACGGCTAAGAACGCGGCCTGGAGAGCGGCGGCGTGTCGCGGCGGCAAGACAAGTCCATCGCGCCGCTCTTCGGGAGAGAAGCGAGAGGTTACGAGGGGAGACGAGGGCATCGCGGCGCCTTGAAGGCGCAACAAGGCTTCATAGGCATCTAAGATCCGGCGAATGTACCTCTCTGACTTATGGACTCTGCGGGCTACTTCAGTGACAGAGCCGTATATTTGAAGAAGATGCTTATATGCCTCGCCCTCTTCGTCAACATCCAGATTACCACGCTGGATGTTCTCCGTCAGGGAGGCAATCAGAGCATCACCGTTGTCTAATTCCTGCACAACTGCTGGGACTGTAGCCAACCCGATTTCCCTGGCTGCCGCCACACGGCGGATGCCAGCGATAATCTCATAGCGGCCATCCCCCAGCGGGCGAACCAGAATAGGCTGGAGAATCCCCAGAGCGCGAATAGAGTTCTTGAGGTCTTCCAGGTCACCAATGCGCTTGCGGACATTCACCTTGCCTGGAACAAGGCAATCAATGGGGATTTCAACAGGCATTGCTTGTACCATTTTCTCCCCCGGGTTTAGTTTATCTTCTTTTCGGCCGACGGCCGAAAAGAAGATATTGACAACACAAAACACGCCCGGCCACCTTGACGGTGGACAGGCGTTATGCTACAATGGTCTCCGCCGGGACACCCGCGCCGTCCTGGTCATCGCCTCGGGCTTCGGCGTAAGCCGCGAGGCGTTTTTTGTTGTTATACCGTTCCCCGAAACTTATGCAATCCGAACAAAGTTCGGATCACTGTCTGCTTCTACGAGGAGCACTGCCCCTTAAAGAGGGACTGTAACCTTTTCTCTCCATAGGGGTAACTTCCCGCGGAACTCGCGGTAGAACCAAGAGTCCACAGTTCACAGTTAACCAGTTTAGTGACTATGGGCTGATAACTGTGGACTGATAGAAAAATCCCGCGCAGGCACTGGTTCTGTTTCTATAGTATCAATGTATAACATAGATGCAGAAAACTGGTAACTGTTAGTCACCCTCTACGATCAGCCCCGGTTTGCATCCTGGATCTCCGTTAACACAGGTTAGGAACTACTCCAACCGGCCTTCTATCCAGAGATCCGAAAGGGCCCAGCCCCGCTCTTCTTTTTTCTGCCAGAGTTCTTCGTTTATAACGATCCTTCTTACAGTCGTGGCATTCGTTTCCGGGTCCCGTTCCACTGCAAAGAGACGAACGCGGTCGTCCAGCAACGGCAATCCGTCCAGAACCATAGGATCGTGAGTGGTCAAAAGGACCTGACGGTGCGGCAATTCCTCAAGCAGAAGGGAAGAAAACGTATAAGTCAGCGCCCGAGCCAATCTGGGATGAAAGCCGTAGCCGAAATTATCCACAGCGCAGAACAAGGGAAGATCGGGATGAAGGGCAAGCGCCAGAGTAAAAAGGATGTAAAGAACCCCCTCGCTGGTGTCGTATGCAGAGACCTGACTCCGGGGTTCTTTCATTGTCTTATCGGTAAATACCAGGATTCGCCGTGTGGTCGGCAGCGCGGGCGGGATCCGAGCTTTAGAGGGCGGGAGTACTTCTATTTCTCCAACCCAACCTACCATTTCCTGCACTATCTGAACCAATCTCCCCTGAGAAGTATTCAAAAGGGATTCCAACAGCTCAGCCAGCCCTCCCCCTGCGAGCCCAAGGGGGCGAAGCGGTACTGGATCTGGTTGTATCCCCCTCAAAACAGGAGTTAAAGGTGTGTAGATCACAAACTGACGCAATCTCTCCAGAAACTCCATCCCCCCTTCGGATAGATACATGTAAGACAGCCCGGCAAATCCCTGTTCGGCCTTCGGTTTCTCAGCGCGACTGTTGCCCAAACGCATACTCCCAAGCTCCCGGTCTAAAATCACCTTTCTCCCTGATTGCAAACTCTCCGTTCTGTACTGCCAGCTGGGAAACGGTTTTTCTATCGGATTATCCAGTTCAACCCGATAAACAATCGGCCCTCCAGCGACCTCACCACTGGCTTCCAGAGTAATCCACTGGCGGAATCTTTGCTGCCCTTGCAGGGAAGTTTTGTAAAGAGCGGGCACTCCCAATCGCACTCCCCGGTTTAGTAGGGAGGCATCGTTCACACGCCCCTCTAACGATGCACTCAAAACGCCAATTGCCTCTAACAGGTTACTTTTTCCACTCCCGTTAGACCCGATAAAAACATTGACTGCTCCCAGTTCCAGCTCCGCATCTAATATAGACTTAAATCCCCGAACGCGAATTTTTCTAATCATTGCTCACCCCTGTGTTGCCTTCCGGCCATACCTCCAGACCAACCTGGCAGTTACTACAAATTTAGCTCCTACCCTGGTATTGCCTTTGGCGAGTCCCCAACCTTTATGGTACTGCCAGAGGGAAGCCATATTGTTTCCTTTGTTGATACCTTTGCCGGTGGAGACATCTTAACCGTGAACAACGGTTTTTGCAACTAACTCTCCCAACTCTCCCCAACCATCCCCAACATCCTATTACGTGCGATTGTCTGCCAGCCTGATTCCCACATACACACGATACCCCCCTTCCGTGCGCGCCTGAACCGCTTGGCGATTCGCTTGCCGAACGCTGTCGCGGACATTTCCGGCAATCCGTTTTGTCTTGCTCACTCGACATAAGCCGCGTACAGAGTGCCAGCCTGCATCTCAGCGCTGGGGTGGACGACGGCCCGCTCCGCGATGAATTGGCTAATGGTGTCTTCGCCCTTGCGGTATTCCTCTGTTGCCACACGCATCACAGCCGGAGATTCAAGCTTTTTCGGAAGGCCATCCGGCGCAACTGCGTCGCCATCGTTGTGGCCCATAACTACTCTTCCAGCAAACCCATCTTGTCACCGGACGACATCGCCGTTACCTGGCAACTGGTAGAGGCCGGACGACTGCTGGGGATTGAGGTGTTGGACCATCTGGTCGTCGGCCAGCACCGGTGGATCAGTATGTGGGAACGAGGGATGGGGCTTGAGGGGTAGAAGGGGTATAAGGGGCGGAAATAACACCAAAGTACTATTGACGCCATATGACATTTATGGTACAATGGGGACGAAGAGCTGAAGGGGCAGTACCGGCCTACAACGAGCCTCCCCGGCCCGGGTGCGCAAGCCGGGGAAAAGGAGGAAAAATGACAGAGAATACCAAAGAAAAAGAATGTGTCGCCGCCAATAATAGCGGCGACAAGGGCAACCATATCTGTGGAGACGCCGCCACTGTTGGCGGCGGCGTCTACAATAGCGCCTGTGGATACGCCGCCTTTGTTGGCGGCGGTGAGAGAAACGCCGCCAAAGGTGAGGATTCCGTTGTCGGCGGTGGCTACTTTAATGAGGCCAGCGGCACCGCCGCTACTGTTAGTGGCGGACGGGCCAACGGCGCTGACGAAGAATGTGCCACCGTTGGCGGTGGCGCAGGCAATTATGCCACTGCCCCATACACCACCATCCCCGGCGGGCGGGGCGCCGTGGCATCTCACTACGGTGAGATAGCCTACGCCGCAGGGGCATTTCGTCATTGCGGCGACGCGCAGGCTTCGCTTTTCCTGCTGCGTTCAGAGCAAAAAGGCGCGGGGTGGCAGGACCTGTACCTGGACGGGGGGGAGTTCCTGCTAACTATCCCCAGTAACTGCGCGATGGCCTTCGCTATCACCATAGTAGGCCTGAGCGAAAGGGGTAACGCAATTGCTTGCCGATCAGAGGGGATAGTCAAGAGCGGCGAGCGCGTCCTTCCCCAGCCCGTACCCGTCCACGCTATCCATAAGGACGAAGAATCCTGGGATGTGAGGGTCTGGATTGATGAGGATTCCCAGGCCCTGCGCATCCAAGTGCGGGGCGACGACAGCGAGGTCATCCGCTGGGTGGCCTCGGTCCAGGCCACGAAAGTGGCCTGGTGAAATCAGGGCGGCACCAGCCCATAATGAGTCTCCCCGGCCCAGGTGCGCAAGCCGGGGAAAAGGAGAAAGGAGACAAATGAAATTCTATACTAACGACGGTATACTGCTCGAGGACCCTTACCCCCGATTCGAAGTTGAAGTTGTTCTCGGCCACAACCATAGATACCAGGTTGTCCTCCCCATCGTTGGGGAGGTGCCGCTGGTCGAGAATAACAAAGTCGCCCTGATTGGGTGGGTCCGAAGACGTGATGAGCACTACTATGTCCCCCAGGATGGGGGATTCAAAGTGGTGCGGTCCAAAAAGTCCGGGAAGTATCTGATTGTTCCCGGAACTCCGATGGATAGCCCGGACACATACCTGGCGATTATGAGCGCCATCGCCGGTTTTCGCGGCGATGTGAAGATGGTCGAGGAGGCCACTACAGCTCGGATCTTGATAAAAGAGGGTACTCGAACCCGAGCTGACGCCAAGATGACAGTGGTGGCGCTCATTGCCCCGGGAGAGCAAGTTGTTTTCTACTCCACGGGGCGGCGAGAGAACACCTACCGGGTGTTCCGCAACAGCGGCGGAACACTCGTTATAGACGACTATACGGAGGAGGAATACAATGCCGCCGCCGCAGCGGCGGATGATGAATACGAAACCGTGTAGTCGTCCGAAGCCGTACCGCGGTCGCGGTTGGCGACCGCGGTATGGCTTTTGGGTGGCCTCGGTCCAGGCCACGAAGGTGGCCTGGTGAAATCAAGGCGGCGCCGGCCTACAACGAGCCTCCCCGGCCCAGGTGCGCAAGCCGGGGGAAACTTTCAAAATAAAAGGAGGAGGAATGAACAAGGCCGTCTGGGTTACAGTAGAAAGACACTACCAGGTCGTTGGTGGCGAGGTCCACGGAGCAATCGTGGTCCGCGCCACGAAGGACCCATATGGTGTAGCCGATCTGGTTGGGGATTTCTCTCCCACCCACCGCGATCCCCGTGGCGCAGTGGTCACGGGGAACCTCCGTGACGACATCGTGGTCCAATATTACGATCCGGATCCCGATGTCGTTATGGAGTTCCTGGAGCGAAAGCTCCAGGAAATAATGACAGCGATAAAGATGGAGGTGCTGCGGGCCTCCGGAATCCCCGAGGACCACAAATCGGAAATCGTGGTCGAGGAAGAGGAGGTTCCACCCATCGCTGATTTGACCGTATGGCAACCAACTGGAGGGTTGCCGTCCCAGGTTACGGTTGAGGGCGTCGGCATACGAAGTATGTCGCTGCCCGTATCGATCAAGAGGTCATATCGTGTAGAAAAAGGGCAGGTCGTCGGGGTGCTCACAGTCCGCGCCCCTGATGACCTTTACAGCATATGGCAGGCAGTGGGAGACTTTTCTCCCACTATCCGTGACCCACGCGGTGCCGTAGTGGAGGGAGACCTCCACAATGGCATCAAGGTCCAGTATGCAGACGCGGATCCCGCTCACGTCTCCGAATACCTGGAGAGAAAGCTCGACGAGATTATCTCCAAGATTCGGGCAGCGGTGGCCCGCGTGGCCGGGATTCCCCACTCCACCGAGGTCGCCTTGGTGGTGGATGGGAAGCCATAAAGAGAAGCGCTGGCAGCTTTGGCTGCCAGCGCTTTTCCGGGTAGCCCGATTCAAGGCATCGCCGGCCCATAATAAGCATTCCCGGCCCAGGTGCGCAAGCCGGGGAAAGGAGAAAGGAGGTGACAAATGACAGAAGTCAATGGCAAGAGCAACCGCGTCTGCGGTATCGATGCCCATGTCGGCGGTGGCAGCCACAATCGTGCCTGCGGGCGTGCTGCCACTGTCGGTGGCGGCACGGTGAATAAAGCGTGGAGAGACGCTACCACCGTCGGCGGTGGTATATCTAATAGCGCCGACGGCTATGCCGCCACCATCGGCGGCGGCATTGGGAATGAGATTGAGGCCGAAGGCGCCACCATCGGCGGTGGCAACGGCAACGTCGCCCGTGCTCCGTACGCCTCCATTCCAGGGGGCAAGGAAGCAATGGCGACATACTATGGCGAAATGGCACTTGCCGCCGGCGCGTTCAGTCGCGCCGGCGATGCGCAAGTCTCGCACCTTGTGATGCGCCGGGAAACCCGCGCATCCGAATGGTGCGAGCTGTTTCTGGACGGTCAGGATGCTCTACTGACCGTCCCGAGCTACTGTACTCTTGCCATCACCATCATGGTGGTGGCACGCGGCCGAGATGGTCGCTCGGCGGCCTTCGCCGCCGAGGGAATGGTCAGGAGCGACGTGCGCGTCGTTCCTCGGGATCTAAGTGTTCGTACCATCTCGGCCCACGACCCGACTTGGGGTGTGCGGATCTGGGCCGACGAAGAATCTCAGGCCCTGCGCATCCAAGTGCGGGGCGACGACAGCGAGGTCATCCGCTGGGTGGCCTCGGTCCAAATTGTAAAGGTCATTAATTCTCCGTAAAAAGCATACCGCGGTTGCTAACCGCAACCGCGGTATGGCTTTTTTTCGCCGCCGCCACTGGTGGCGAAGCCATTCAGCCCCAGGCGTCCTCCGAAGCGCCTCCGGGCTGAAGTGTGCAGGCCTGGGCATTGTGCGTGCCCATAAACGAAGCGGCACTGGCTTAGAACGAGCCACCCACTGGCCCCAGGTGCGCAGGGGCTACAAGGAGACATATGCGGCGAACAAAGGGGACTTTTTTTCAGGTACAGAGAATTGAAAGAACTGTCTGGCTGACATACGCCGGCCAGCCAGTTTACCTCGTGGGTTCCCTCCCCGAGTGGGCCCAGGTAGACAGATTGGCCGAAGAGGTTGCTTTGAAGCAGGCCCT
>DAOTWL010000014.1:0-6284 GCA_034435875.1 Anaerolineae bacterium | reverse complement strand
GGCGTATCCTGGCCCCGGTGCTGGGGCTGCCGGAGAAACGCATCCGGGTGGTCAAGCCCCGCATCGGCGGCGGGTTCGGCAACAAGCAGGAAATTTACGAGGACATCTGTGCCCACCTGACCATCGCCACGGGCCGCCCGGTCCTGCTGGAATACACCCGGGAGGAGCAGTTCGCCGCCAGCACCACCCGCCACTCTATGATGTTCCGAATGCGGACCGGGGTGAAGAAGGACGGGACCATCGTCGCCAATGAGATGATTGTCCTTTCCGACACCGGGGCCTATGGCAACCACGCCCTGACCGTCACCGGCAACACCGGCCATAAGGCGATGTCCCTCTACGACGTCTCCAACATCCGCTTCTGGGCCGACATCGTCTACACCAACCGGGTCCCTTCCGGCGCGTACCGGGGGTACGGCGTCCCTCAGGGGTTTGTCGCACTGGAGGCACATATGGAGCGCATCTGCCGGGCGATGGACTGGGACCCCCTGGAGTTCCGGCTGAAGAACGCGGTCAAACCGGGCGCCGAGCACCCGATGAGCAAGGTCTGGAGCGAGGGACGGGAGGCGCACGGGGAGGTCATCCACACCTGCGCGCTGGCGGAGGCGGCGGCGATGGGCGCGGCCGCCTTCGGCTGGCGTCCGGGGGACTACCGCACCGTCCCCGGCAAGCCCCACCTGCGCCGGGGGCACGGCGTCGCCTTCGTGATGCAGGGGACCGCCATCCCATACCTGGACATGGGCTCCGCCGTCATCAAGATGAACGACGACGGCTCCTTCAACCTGATGATCGGCGCCACGGACCTGGGGACCGGCGCGGACACCGTCCTGGCCCAGATGGCAGCGGAGGTGCTGGGATGCGCGGTGGAGGACATCATCGTCTACTCCTCCGATACCGATTTCACTCCCTTTGACAAGGGTGCGTACGCCTCCAGCACCACCTACATCAGCGGCGGCGCGGTGACCCGGGCCGCGCAGCAGGCGGCGGAGCAGATTCGGCAGGTGGCCGGGCGGATGCTGGGGGTCCCGCCGGAGACGGTCCATCTGCGGGAGCGGGCCGCCTGGGCCCCCGACGGCCGTTCCGTCACCCTGCGGGAGGTGGCGCTGGAATCGCTCCACCACCACGACCAGTCCCAGATTATGGGGACGGCCTCCTTCGTGAGCCCCTACAGTCCCCCGCCCTTCGGTGCCCAGTTCGCCGAGGTGCTGGTGGATACCGAGACCGGTCAAGTGACGGTGGAGCGGCTGCTGATGGCGCTGGACTGCGGGAAAATCGTCAACCCCATCACCGCCAGCGGGCAGGTGGAGGGCGGGATGACCCAGGCGCTGGGCTACGCCGTCTCCGAGGAACTGGTCTTTGACGATCAGGGCCGCATCGTGAATCCTCGTTTTGACGACTACCGCATCTTCCGGGCCGACGAGATGCCTGAACTGCGGGTGATCTTCGTGGAGACCTGGGAGCCGACCCACCCCTTCGGGGTCAAGGCGGTGGCGGAGATTCCGATGGACGGGGTGGCGCCGGCGGTCGTCAACGCCGTCTACGACGCGGTGGGGGTATCCATCCCGCGCCTCCCCCTCACCCCGGAGCAGGTCTGGCGGGCGCTGCAGGCCAGTTCGTAGTCAGAACGTTCGTAGTGAGCCACGACGTTCGTAGTGAGCCACGGAGCGCAGCGGAGTGGCGTTTATCTTAACGGCACTCCACTTCGTTTCGTGCCTGACTACGAACGACGAACGGATGGAGGTAACCGTTGCGACGAACCCGACGAACCCGACGTCGAGACTGGTCTCTCCTCATCGTCATCATCATCGGTGTGCTGCTGGCCCTGCTGGGCTGGCAGTGGCTGCGGTTCCGGGCCGACCGGCGGTTCTTGCCCCCGAACGTCTCCATTGCGGGGATGGACGTGTCCGGAATGGCGGTGGAACAGGTCCTGGCCGCGCTGGACGGGGCCTACGCTCAGCCGCTCCAACTGACCTACCAGGGCCAGCCGGTGGTCCTGGCGCCGGAAGCGGTGGCCTTCCAGTTTGACCGGGAGGCCACCCGGGAGGCGCTGGAGGCGGTCCGGGAGAGCCGGAACACCCTCTCCGGCTTCCTGGCCTACCTGCTGCGCCGCCCGTCGCCGCCGGTGGAAGGGGTGCCGGTGGTCCGGTACTCCCCGGAGCGGCTGGAGGCCTTTCTGGCGCGCATCGCCCAGCAGTACGACCGTCCGCCCCAGGAGCCGGTCCCCCTGCCGGAGGCGTTGACTTTCCGCGCCGGCCGCGCCGGCTACGAACTGGACCGGGAGGCGTCCCGTCGGCAGGTGGAGGCGGCGCTGAAGTCGGCGGTGAACCGGCAGGTGGAACTGGCCGTCCGCACGAGCGAGGCTCCGCCCCTCCAGATGCGCCACCTGGAGGAGATGTTGAAGGCGCTCCTGGCCGGGTTTGACGGCATCCCCAGCATTTTCGTCAAGGACCTGCAGACGGGGGAGGAACTGGACATCAACCCGGACGTCGCCTACGCCGGGATGAGTGTGTTGAAGATCGCGATAATGTTGGAGACGTACCGGGCGCTGGATGAGCCGCCGGACCCCGAGCAGACGAAATTGTTGACGGAGACGATGACCCTGAGCGGCAACTTCACGGCCAATCTGCTGCTGCAGGACATCATCGGGGGCGGCGACCCCTACCAGGGGGTGGAGAATCTGACGGCGTCTATGCGCCACCTGGGACTGGTCAACACCTTCATGGCGGCCCCGTACGAAGAGACAGCGCCCCCGCCGGCCATTGTCACCCCGGCCAATTCCCGCACCGACCTGAACACGAACCCCGACCCGTATATGCAGACGACGGCGCGGGAGATTGGGCTGATGGTAGAGATGATTTACCAGTGTAGCCGGGGTGGGGGCGCGCTGATGGTCGCCTATCCCGGCGCGTTCACCCCCGAAGAGTGCCAGCAGATGCTGGAGATCATGACCCAGGACAAAACGGGGAGTATGATTGAAGCCGGATTGCCCCCGGGGACAAAGTTCGCCCGCAAGCACGGCTGGGTCGGCGACACCCACGCCGACGCGGCGATTGTCTTCAGCCCCGGCGGCGATTTCATTCTGGTGGTCTATCTGTACCGTCCCCAGTGGCTGGAGTGGGAGGTCTCCAATCCCCTCGTCCAGCGCATCGCCACGGCGACGTACAATTACTTCAATCCGAGGTAGGGGGGGTCTGCAGGGAATCGTGGCAGCGCTCCAACCGGTGCAAGAACCCCCAGATGTGGGACGGCCTTTCCAGGCTGTCCCCAAATAGGGCGGGCTGAAAGCCCGCCCTACGCCTTACCACGATTCAATGCAGTGCTACCGGAGGGGTAGCCCGGCATGAAAAGGTGGTCACTCTTTTTCTGCCGCGAATTTCACGAATTGGCACGAATGTTATGGCGAGTATTCCATGGCGGGGCGCCATTCCCGCAGGTCAGAAACGAGCGTGTGGCGGTAGCGCAAGATTAATCTTGCGCTACTTGCGCTACGCAAGTTTCTGGGTAGCGCAGCGAAACCAACCGTTTACTGGGGTGCTGCCGAGGTAGGGGGTACAACCGTATTCCGTACTGCTTTCGTTCGGAGGTCCTGTGTCCGAATCTTTTTATCTGGGACGAGAGTACGACCTGAGCGCCGGCGTCGTGACCGACCGGCCCGTCCTTTATCCCCCGCGCAACCTCACTGCCCACGCCGTCATCCTGGGGATGACCGGGTCGGGCAAGACCGGCCTGGGCGCCGTCCTGCTGGAGGAGGCGCTCCTCCAGGGCATCCCGGCGCTGATTCTGGACCCCAAGGGGGATATGACCAATCTCCTCCTGACCTTCCCGAATCTCTCCCCGGAGGAGTTTGTCCCCTGGATAGACGCCGAGGCGGCGGAGCGGGAGGGCCGTTCCGTGGAGGAGGTCGCGGCGGAGGAGGCCCGCCGCTGGCGGGAGGGGCTGGCCCCATGGGGCATCGGCCCGGAGCGGGTCGCCCAACTGCGGGAGCGGGCCGGGTTCGCCATTTTCACCCCCGGCTCCACGACGGGTACCCCTGTCAACGTCCTCCACCGCTTCCGGGCTCCCCGTCCGGAGGAGATGGCGGACGGCGAGGCGTTGCGGGAACGGATTGGGGGCCTGGTCTCCGCCCTTCTGGGCCTGACCGGCCGCGAGGCCGACCCCCTCCAGAGCCCGGAGCACATCTTCCTCTCCATGCTGGTGGAGCATGCCTGGCGGAGCGGCCAGGACCTGGACCTGCCCACGCTGATCCGTCAGATTCAGGACCCTCCGGTCCGACAGGTCGGCGTCTTTGACCTGGAGGGTTTCTTTCCCCAGAAGGAGCGGCTGGCCCTGGCGCGGGCGCTGAACGCTGTCCTGGCCGCGCCCGGCTTTGAGGCGTGGCGGGCGGGTGTCCCGCTGGAAGTCCAGGACCTGCTGCGCACGCCCGATGGCCGCCCCCGCGCCTCCGTCTTCTACCTTTCCCACCTGGCGGATACCGAACGGGTTTTCTTCGTCACACTCCTTCTGGAAGCCGTCCGGGATTGGATGTTCGCCCAGTCCGGCACCTCCAACCTGCGGGCGATTCTCTATTTTGACGAGGTGTTCGGCTTCTTCCCGCCGTACCCTGCCAACCCACCGACGAAGCGGCCATTGATGACGCTGATCAAACAGGGCCGCGCGGTCGGGCTGGGGGTGGTCCTGGCGACCCAGAACCCGGCGGATATAGACTACAAGGGGCTGACGAACGCTGGGACATGGGCGGTGGGCTTGCTGCGCACGGACCGGGATAAGGAGCGGGTGCTGGAGGGGATAGAGGGCGCCGCCGCGACGGCCGGGTCCGGCATGAACCGCGCCGCGCTGGACCGGGCGATCAGCGGTCTGCGGCCGCGCGTCTTCATCCTCCACGACGTCAAGGCGGAGAAGATAGCCTTCCTGCACACCCGCTGGGCCATGTCCTACCTGCGGGGCCCGCTGACTCGCGCCCAGATTCGGCAACTGGTCCGACCGGAAGTCGCAGCGACTCCGGTGGCGCCCGTTCCCTCCCCGCAGATGGTGGTCCCGACTCCTGCCCAACCGGCATCGGCCGGTCGGAGCCCCGTCCCGCCGACGCTGCCGCCGGACATTCCCCAGGTCTTCATCCCGGCGGCGGTCATGCCGGAGTGGGCCCTTCACGAGCACGAGCAGAGGACGGGGCAGACCGTTCTCGTTATGGCGCGGCGGCTGGTCTATCGGCCGCGACTCCTGGCGGTGGGAACCGTCCACCTGACCGATGAGAAAATCGGCCTGCACCAGACGGAACGGGTGGTCCGGCTGCTGGCCCCTCCACCGCCGCCGGCCCAGCCGAACTGGGATGAGGGAGAGGTCCGTATTCCGCCGGAGGGCCTCTCTTCCCGGCCCCTGGGGGAAGGGGAGTACGACCCCCTGCCGTCCCCGATGGCCCAGGCGGCTCAGTACGCTCGCTGGAGTCGTCTCTTTTCGGAGTACCTGTACCGCCACATCCGGCTGACCCTGTGGCACAACCCCGTGCTGAAGATGTATAGCCGCCCAGGCGAGAGTGAGCGGGATTTTCGCCGCCGCTGTGAAGATGTGGCCCGTGCCCGGCGGGATGAGGAAGTGGCCCAGGTGCGCGCCCGGTACGAGAAACAGACTGCCCGCATCCGGCAGCAGATGCGGCGGGAGCAGCAGGAACTGGCCCAGGACCAGGTGGAACTGGAGGCGCGCAAGCGGGAGGAGATGCTCAGTTATGGCGAGGCGGCCCTCAATCTGCTGACCCGGCGGCGGCCGTCGTACATGATTTCGTCGGTGAGCCGGAAGCGCCGCCTGACCCAGCAGGCGGAGGCGGACGTGCAGGAATCGGAGGAGACCCTGCAGGTCCTCCAGAAGCAACTGGACGACCTGACGGCCCGGATGGAGAAGGAGATAGAGGCCGTCGGTGACCGCTGGGTCGCGGCACTGGAGGAGACCCGCCAGGTAGAGATTGCCCCGCGCCGCACCGACGTGGTGGTGGACTACTGCGGCCTGGCCTGGGCGCCGTTCTGGGAGGTGGAAAGCCGGGACGGTGAGCGCCTGCTCCTGCCCGCGTTCGGGGGAGCGTAGGGAAATCGTAGGGAAATCGTAGGGTTTCCGTCAAGCAAAGGGGAGAAAAATGTGGTAGACTATGGGCGGAGTTAGGGGCGGTGTCTCTTCTTCTCCTCCTTTGGTGAGGGCCGGGGAGCCGACGGTGGCCGGGCGGCTGGGGAGAACGGCTGTGGACGGCAGATGTGAAAATCAGGGATTCCCCTGATTGACAGCGGCTTTCTGGTGGGTTA
>DAOTWL010000013.1:0-9523 GCA_034435875.1 Anaerolineae bacterium | reverse complement strand
GCCCGCCCGAACCCCTATACCGAATCCATCAGGGCCAGAAACTCCGCCAGGATGATGGCCGTCGCGCCCCAGATTTTGTGGCCACCCACCGCGTAGTACGGGATCACCACCTCCAGCCCATCCCGTTCCATCCGGTCCTCCCCCCGGATGGCGGGGTCCCGAAACGCCGCCAGAGGGACCTCCAGCAGTTCCGCCACCTCCAGCGGGTTGGGCTGAAAGGCCGGGCGGCGCGGGGCCAGGGCGATGAACGGATGAACCATGTTGTGGCTGGGGGGAACGTAGAGGGGGGTCAGCGGGCCCAGCACCTCTATCTCCCCGGTGGGGATGCCCAGTTCCTCGCGCGTCTCCCGGAGCGCTGTCTCTGCCAGAGATGCGTCCCCCTCCTCCCATCCGCCGCCCGGAAAGGAGACCTGTCCGGCATGATGGTCCAGGTTGGTCGGGCGGACGGTGAAGACCAGATGGAGATGCCTGTCCACCGGATAGAGCAGAACCAGCACCCCGGCCTGGCGGGGCGTGGACCCGTCCGGGGGGCGAAAGGGACGGGGGCGGGGCGCCATAGTGACCTGCGCCGCCATCCCCGGCAGAGGACGCCGCATAGCGGCGCGGACTTCTGCTTCCTCCCACTCTCTGGCTCTACCGTGCCCGACACTTCCGGAAGCGCCGGGCACGCTGTCAATCGCGCAGCACATGGCGGGCGATGACCAGGCGCTGGATTTCGTTCGTCCCCTCACCGATGGCACACAGGCGCTGGTCCCGGTACATCCGCTCCACCGCGTACTCCCGGATGTAGCCATAGCCGCCGTGAATCTGGATGGCTTTTCGGCAGACCCGCTCGGACATCTCGGTGGTGAAGAGTTTGGCCATGGCGGCCTCTTTGGTGAAGCGCACCCCTTTCGTGCGCATCAGGGCGGCCCGGTAGACCATCAGGCGGGCCGCCTCAATCTCCGTCGCCATTTCGGCGATCATCCACTGGATGGCCTGGAAGTTGGCGATGGGCTGACCGAACTGGACCCGCTGCTTGGCATAGGCCACGGAGCGCTCAAAGGCCCCCTGGGCCAACCCCAGCGCCATCGCGGAAATCGCCACCCGACCGGCATCCAGGGTGGTCAGGAACTGTTTGAACCCCTCGTTTTCCTTCCCCAGCAGGTTCTCCGCCGGGATGCGGCAGTCCTCAAAGAACAGTTCGGAGGTGACGGAGCCCTTGAGCCCCATCTTCTTCTCGTCCCGTCCGGGGCGGAACCCTGGCGTCCCCTTCTCCACGATGAAGGCGGAGATGCCCCGGGTGCCCGCTTCGGGGTCCGTCTTGGCGGTGAACACCACCACATCGGCGACGGAGCCGTTAGTAATAAAACATTTCTGCCCGTTGATAACCCAGTGATCGCCCTCGCGGATGGCGTGGGTACGGGTGGCGCCCGCGTCGGAGCCGGCCTGCGGTTCCGTCAGGCCGAAAGCGCCGATTTTCTCCCCGCGCGCCAGAGGCACCAGGTACTTCCGTTTCTGCTCCTCGGTGCCGAAGAGGTAGATGGGCTCGCAGCAGAGAGACGTGTGGGCGTCCAGGATGATCGCCATCGTGCCAGAGACGCGGGCGATTTCTTCCAGGGCCAGGACCAGAGCAATGTAATCGCCGCCGGAGCCGCCGTACTCCTCCGGAAACGGCAATCCCAGGATGCCCAGTTCTCCCATCCGGCGGAAGAGGTCCTCCGGGAATCGGTCGGTCTCGTCTATCTCTTCGGCGCGGGGAGCGATTTCTTTCTCGGCGAACTCCCGCACCATGCGTTGAATCATGCGGTGTTCTTCGGAAAGTTCAAATTCCATGTCAATCCTCTCCGGTGTTCAGAGCAAGCAACGTCAACCGGAACAGATATGGGGCACCAAAGTTCAAATTCCATGTCAATCCTCTCCGGTGTTCAGAGTATAAACGCAAAGGGGCAACTCCTGGTCAGACATTGCCCCATTCACTTTGCGCCTCTTGATCCTTTACCGGTCCGGTGTGGAGAGTGGGAGCCGGACGTAGAAGCGGCTACCCTGGCCCGGCGCGCTCTCTGCCCACACCCGCCCTCCGTGCCGTTCCACCAGTTCTTTGACAATGGAAAGCCCCAGCCCCAGCCCCCCATAGCGGCGGGTCATCGGGTCTTCGGCCTGATAGAACCGTTCAAATATGCGCGGAAGCGCTTCCGGCGGAATGCCGATGCCGGTATCGGCGACGACGATTTCCGCCACATCGGGCCGATGGACGGCGCGGACCTCCACCCGTCCCCCTGGAGGGGTGAACTTCACCGCGTTGGAGAGCAGGTTATCCAGCACCAGACGAATTTTCTCCCGGTCCGCCCGCACAATGAGCGGCGTCTCCGGAAGAATGCACTCTATAGTCAGCGCGCCGGCCTCTGCCAGGGAGTGATAGGTCTCGCAGGCCAGAGCCACCTCCTCCCGCAGGTCAAACACCTCCCGGTAGAGCACCATCTCTCCGGTTTCCAGATAGCGCAGGTTCAGCATCGTCTCAATGATGTGCTTCAGACGGGTCGCCGCGCGCAGGACCCCTTCCAGTTCCCGACCTCCGGTACCCTGTTGCTGGAGCAGAGAGGCGTAGCCCAAGATGAGACTGAGCGGTGTCCGGAGTTCGTGGGATGCAATGGCAATGAAGTCCGACTTCATTCGGTCCAGTTCCCCCAACTTCCGGTAGGCCGCCCGCAGCGCCTCCACCAGGCGGGCATTCTCAATGGCGACGGTCGCCTGAGCCGCCAGCGCGATCAGAATGTCCATGTCCTCCCGGGTGAAGCCACTCAGATCCCGTTTGTTGACGGCCTCCAGTACCCCGATGCAGCGATCCCGGGCCTGAAGCGGGACCGCCAGAAGGGAGCGGGTCTGGAATCCGATCTGCGAGCCGACCTGGCGAAAATGGCGGGGGTCGGCTGTCGCGTTGTCCACGATGATGGGCTGGCGCTCAATCAGGACTTTGCCGGCGATGGAGCCGTGCACGGGCACGGGAATCTCTTTCAGGCGGACGCTTATCTGCGGGTCGGCCGCCGTACAGAAGCGCAGGTCGCCACTCTGTTCATCCAGCAGGAGGATGGACGCCCCCTCGCTATCCGTCAGTTCGGCGGCGATGGAGACGATGCGGTCCAGCAGAGGGCTCAATTCTACCGTGGAGACCAGTTCCAGATTGACTTCCAGGATGCGCTCCAGTTGCCGCAACCGTTTTTCTGTGGAATTCATGGGCCCTCCTCAGCCCGAAGGGATGGCCACGTTGCGGCAGCGTTGGGGCATCATCGGCCTGCTTCTTGAGAAAAGGGAGACGTGAAATGGACCCAGACCGGCGTGCCCACGTCGGCCCAATCGTAGAGCCAGCGGGCGTCCCGGGGAGCCAGGTTCACGCACCCGTGACTGCGGGTAAACCCGAAGGCGTCGTGCCAGTAGGCGCCGTGGAGCGCGTACGGCCCGTTGAAATACATCGTCCAGGGCACGTCCTCCAGGTAGTACCAGGCGGGGCTTCCGTCCTTCGCATTGGGATTGCTCATTTTGGCGGCGGCGAACTTGCCCCAGATACGGAACAGCCCGGACGGCGTCCAGGTGGAGCCGGGTCGGCCGCTGGAAATCAGCGTAGCATAGACCATCCGCTCCCCTTTGTACGCCGCCAGCGTCTGTTCAAAGAGGTCCACCTCTATCCACCGCGCTCCGGGCGGCACCCCGGCAGGCGGCGAGTCCACCGTCACTCTGGAAACGTACTTCTGCTCCACCCACTGGTCCGGGCCGATCAGGTACCAGAGTTGGTCCGGTGCCCGAAACTCCTGGGCGTAGAGGGTGACCACCTGGTAACGCTGATACAGCGGCGCGGCCGGGTCCTCCGGCCCCTGAGGAACCCGGGAGGGGCGCACGGGGCGGTTGATCCAGCCGAAGGGGTAGGACGGTTGCTCTGCCAGATAAACCCCCTGGAAGCGAGACGGGCGCCCGAACGCCAGCGCGTCGGCGGGGACGAACTCGTCGGCATTAATCTGAATCCATGTCTGCCCCTCGTACTCCACCCGGCCCACCACGCTGACCCACTGGTCGCCGGAGTAGAGGACCCGTACCGGCGGCAGGCCCAGCACCGCCTCCATTGGATGGCGGTAGATTTCCAGCGGGAGACGGCGGACGTAGGCATAGGTGTACGGGACCACCTCCTCCTCGGGGTGGGGCTTCAGTTCCACCACCGGCAGTTGGGGGAGGGGATCGGGGAGGCGAATGCGGGCGAGCCGGAAGGCCGTGGCACCGGGGCCGTATTCCGGGCAGGACGACCGCCAGCGCCAGAGCCGCCCCGGCGTGCAGACCCTATCGCTGACCCCGGCGCCGGGGATAGAAGGGGAGAACAGACTGGCAGGTTCCTCCCGCGCCCCTGCCGTCTCCGGCAACGGCAGAAGGCAGAACAGGAGAAGCCAGCAACAGAAAACGCTACGCCATGCTCTCATCATCTCGCTCTTTTGCGCCGAGGAAATCGGCCTCCCTGCAGCCTCACCCCCCCGGGCGGCGCCTCGGGCGAGCCTTCGGCGTGGCCCTGCGCCGCTACCCCCTCCCTCAAGTTTGGCCTTTTCGCCAGCGGGGTAAAAGAGAATATATTTTTCATTGCGGCGGCTTCGCCGCCGCAATGAAAAATATTTTCTTTTTACCTCACCTCGCCGGTTCGAGGTGGCTTTTAAATTTTCTTTTCCGCCCCTTCGCCCAAAAAGCCAAAGTTCAGGGAGGGGAGAGGAGATTTCTGCACGTTTTCAAGAATCGCCAGACTCCAGATCGTAACCTCCCGAAGCGCAGAAGACGTATCAGCGAATCAGCGAGGGCACCTCGCTGATTCGCTGATTCTCCTGCTCTTTATGACCGATACACCCCCAGCGGGTCCAGTTCCTCCCGCAGGAGGCGCAGTTCCTCCGGCGTGGGCGGCTCCGTCTCCCTCAGGTCGGGGGAGACGCGGGGGTCCCAGCCCATCTCCGCCCGCACGTCCTCCAGCCGGACCCCCGGATGGAGGCTCACCAGCACCATCTCGCCCGTCCCGAGGTCAAACCGGAAGACGCATTTGTCGGTGACGACGACCTGGGGCCCCCGACCGGGCATCCCCAGCCGCTCCCGCTCCCCCGCGCCGCCCAGGTGGCCCGGACTGGTCAGGAAGTCCAGCCGCTCCACGAAGGACCGGCGGCTCAGGCGCATGATGATGAACAGCTGTCGGGCGTGGATGGCGATTTCACACGCGCCGCCGGAGCCGGGCAGGCGGGCTTTGGGGTGGGCGTAGTCGCCGATGACGGTGGTGTTCAGGTTGCCGTAGCGGTCAATCTGGGCGCCGCCCAGAAAGGCCACGTCTATCCGGCCCCCCTGGAGGTAGAGGCCGAAGAGGTCGGCCATGGAGCAGACGGAGAGCGCGCCGGTGACCAGGGCCGGGTCGCCGATGGAGAGGGGCAGGCGGGCCGGCCGCGCGCCATAGACCCCGCTCTCGTAGACCAGTTCCAGTTCCGGCGCCACAGTCCGCCGGGCCAGGTTGCAGGCGATGTTGGGCAGACCCACGCCCACGAAGACGGTGCGGACGCCCGCCAGCGCCCGCGCGGCAGCGACAATCATCATCTCGGAGGGAGAGCAATCGTTCATTGCAAGTATTCCATAGCGGGGCGCCATTCCCGCAGGTCAGAAACGAGCGTATGGCGCAAGATGAATCTTGCGCTACGCAAGTTTCTGGGTAGCCACCTCGTAGGGACAGTGAAGGGGCAGGGCTTGTCCCTACGGCCTCACCCCTCCCCCGGTGGCTCACCTCACCCCCGGCCCCTCTCCCGAACGAAGTTCGGGAGAGGGGAGGGGGCCGGGGGGTGGGGTGAGGAACCCGGGCAGGGCTTGCCCCTGCCCCCATACCTGCGGGTTACCCGTAATTGACCGGTCGGGCCCAGGCCTGGGCGGGCTTAAGCCGCTCCCAGGTCTCCCGACCCATCTTCTCCACGTACTCCGCCCGGTCCCGGACCCCGTAGACCCATTCTTCCAGCCAGGCGCGGGTGGCCGCCTCGTCCCGGCTGAGCTCGTCCCAGCGCAGGTAGAAGTCGTTGTCCCGGTCGTAGTAGCCCTGGACATAGGAGGGGTGGGCGCCGTAGGGTTCGTGGACCACCGCGTCCACGATGAGGCCGGGGATGAGGGTCCGGTTGGGGTCGGAGCGGATGACCTCCTCGTCCACAATCTCCTCCACCCCAACAATGACGTGTTTGGCGGCGAAGGCGGCCTCCTTCTGGGCGCCTAACAGTCCCCAGAGTTGGGTGTTGCCGTTGACGTCAGCCCGCTGGGCGTGGATGATGGTCACATCCGGGTTGAGGGGCGGCACCACCGCGACCGGCCCGTCCCCATACGGACTCTCCACGAACCGGATGCGGGGATTCACTTTGGGGAGGTCACTGCCCACATAGGAGCGCAGGGGGAAGAAGGGGAGGCGATAAGCCCCGGCGATGTAGCGGGCGACCATCCCGAAGTGGGAGTACTCCTCCAGTTCCAGTGGGGCGGGGATGCCCTTTTCCACTGCGCGGCGGGCGGCGTGCAGAGGCCCCACGCCGGGGTTGCCCAGGTACGAGAAGACCAGTTTGCGGGCGCATCCGGCGGCGATCATCTGGTCGTAGATGAGGTCGGGGGTCATCCGGCAGAGGACCAGGTCGCGCCGGCCCTGGCGGATGATTTCGTGGGCAGCGGCGAAGCCGATACAGGCTGTGAAGCCCTCTATGGCGACGGTGTCGCCGTCGTGGACGTATTGGGCGATGGCGTCGTGCATCGTGGTGAGTTTCACAGCATCCTCCAGCGATTGGGTATTGGGAAGAGAGGGGGTTGGGGGCGGGCGGCGAAAGCCGCCCGCCCCCAACCCCGACGCTCTCCAGAGCGGAAGTCTGCAGGGGTCACTCCCCGGCCTCTACCCGCAGGACGACCCGCCCGACGCCGATCAGGTCGCCCGTATCCACCACGGTCGGACGGGTGACCGGTTCGTCGTTCAGCGTGGTGCCGTTCTTGCTCCCCAGGTCCTCCAGCCACCAGTGCCCCTCTCGCCAGGTAATCAGCGCATGGTGCGCCGAAACGAAGGGGTCGGAGAGGCGGATGGTGCTGGAAGGGGCGCGTCCCAGAGAATTCACCTCCTGAAGGGGGAAGACGGTCCCCGGCTCCGGCCCGCGCTCCCCTGCTTCCACAACCACCAGGCGCATTTCCTCTCGGGGGACCGCCTCCCGTCCGGCGCGGCGGCGCAGGTCGCGCCAGAGCAGGAAGAGGAGCGCCGCCAGGAAAGCGTAGAGAAGCAGGGCCAGGAAGATGCGCAGGACCAGCAAGAGAATTTCTCCCGCCATCATTGCCGTTCCTGAGGCCGGACGGGGATTCCCTCTGTAGTGGACGTCTCTTCGGGCGATTCACCGGGAGGAGGGGCCGGCTCTTCGCCGTAAATGATCTCAAAATCTGCCAGGGAGATGACATCCCCGGAGCGGAGGACGCACTCCTGGACGGGGTAGCCGTTGACCAGCGTCCCGCCGGAACTGCCCAGGTCGTAGAGGACGTAGCGGCCATAGCGGCGGCGAAGTTGGGCATGGTGGCGGGAGACGCGGGGGTGTTCTATGATAATGTCGTTATCCAGTGCCCGCCCGATGTTGACCGTGGGCGCGGTCAGGGGCACGTGGCGCTGTCCACCGATAATCAGGAAGCAATAGCCCGGGGATGGCTCTGCGGGCGGCAGGGCACCCTCACTCATCTGGCGGGTGATGCTCTCGTCACTGCTCTCCACATGTTCATAGAAGGCCTGAACGCGCACGCTGTGATTGGGCAGGTCTGGGAGTGGGTTCAGGATGATAACGGGTGGGGTCAGCAGAAGCAACCCGGCCTGGCGGGCCAGGTCCTCCACGTAGCGGGCCAGTTCCTCTTCCGGCGCGGGGTGGCGCGCCCGCAGCGCGTCCAGGTCCTGGGGGTGGAGATCAATCCGGTAGTGGGTCGGGGCCAGGGGGGTACCATCGGCGGCCTGGGAGCAGGCGTCCTCCATCGCCCGGGCCACGTGATTGGCCACTTCCAGCGGGTGGATTTGCCCGCCGAAGAGCCGGACGAACGTCCCCTCCACCCATTGCTCTGCCAGAGCCTCAAAGCGCGCGATGCGGTTCATACAAGAGAAATTGTATGCCAGGCTTTGCCAATTGTCAAGCCGTTTGCGAAGCCCCTCCCGATGGGGTATAATACCGTCATCCAGGACAGGAGGAAGATATGCGTACATTGATGGTCACCGGCGGGGCTGGCTTCATTGGCTCCAACTTCGTCCGCTATATGCTCCAGAAATATCCGGATTACCGCATCGTCGTTTACGACAGACTGACCTACGCGGGCAACCTGGCCAATCTCAAGGACGTGGCGGAGGACTTCGCGGGTCGGTATGCCTTCGTCCACGCCGACATCTGCGATGCCCAGAGGGTGCGGGAGACGATTCGTGCCTTTGGGGTGGATACCCTTGTCAACTTCGCCGCCGCTACCCACGTGGACCGGTCGCTGATGGAGCCGGACGAGTTTATCCGCACCGACGTCTTCGGCACTTACGTCCTGCTGGAGGCGGCGAAGGAGTTTGGTCTGGAACGGTATCACCAGGTGAGCACCGACGAAGTGTACGGGGAGATTCTGGAAGGACGGGCGAAGGAGACGGACCCCTTGCACACCCGAAGCCCGTACTCGGCCTCCAAAGCGGGCGGCGACCTGCTCTGTATCGCCTATTACACCAGTTTCGGGGTCCCGGTGACCATCACGCGCGGCTCCAACAACATCGGCCCGTACCAGTACCCGGAGAAAGTGGTGCCGCTCTTCATCACCAACGCCATAGACGACCAGCCGCTGCCGCTCTACGGCGACGGCTCCCAGAGGCGGGATTACCAGTACGTCCTGGACCACTGCGAAGGGATAGACATCGTGCTTCATCGGGGGCAGCCGGGGGAGGTCTACAACCTGGGCACCGGCGTGGAGACGCGCAACATTGATATGGCGCGCGCCATTCTGGACCTGCTCGGCAAGCCGTACTCGCTCATCCAGCCAGTGCGGGACCGCCCCGGCCACGACCGCCGCTACGCGCTGGACATCCGCAAAATCCGCGCCCTGGGCTGGGAATCGTCCCACACCTTTGAGCAGGCGCTGGAGAAGACGGTGCGCTGGTACGTGGAAAACGAATGGTGGTGGCGGCCCATCAAGAGCGGCGATCACTACCGGGAGTACTACCGGCGCCAGTATGAGGGGAGGGAAATTCGCGCGGCGGTTGAGAGGGTGGAGAGTAAAGAGTAATTGGACGGCTCCGGTTGCTCTTCACCACAAAGTTGTACGGGTTGTGTGAAGGACCCTTGCTGGGCCCCTCAATTGGAGAAACCGGTTCCAAAAGTGTCAGGGAGGCCAGGCCCCAACGTTTTTTGGCACTAAAGTAAAATCAACACCTTATGCGGTCCAGGGAAGTCGCTTTTGCCCCCACCCCCCTTCATCCCCCCCATCGCTTCGCTTGGGGGAGGGGCCGGGGGTGGGGCGAGTTTTGCGGAGGCCAAAGGCC
>DAOTWL010000012.1:0-2736 GCA_034435875.1 Anaerolineae bacterium | reverse complement strand
CAGGCCGGGAAATCCTCCTCGTTGCCCACCCAGAGGTGATGCCGGAGCACCGACCGGCGAGGTACCACCCGCAGATGAAGGTCGCCGACGTCCAGGGAGATACCGGAAGTACTGTTGTCGGAACTTCCCAGGCCGTTCAGCATAGAGGGATGGACATAACAGATGGTGGGCTGGCGTCCGAATTTCTCGGTGTAGCGCCGGACGGCATTTCCTACTTTTTGCTTCAAATCCCGGTTCGGGTCATCATCAAACCAGAGCAACCCGATCATATTGCCTCCTTCTCACCTGCCCACTTGCTCACCTGCAAACTCGCCTACTCCTCCCCCACCACCACAAACTCCCGCTGGACCGGGATGTTCATCTGGGCGTACGCCGGCGGGAGATACCGGCCTCCTCTCTCCCCCACTCCTGGCGGGTAGGCCGTTGGCGGCTGCACCACCACCACCGGCGGATACGGCCCGGCGTACGGCATCCGCGGCTCCTGCTTGCGGCGCGTCACCCAGATAATCAGCAGACTCGGCGGAATGCTCGCCGCCACCCCGCACACCGACCCCGCCAGCACCGCCATCGCCTGATCCGATAGCCGCTGCCCCACGACCACCGCCAGCGTCAGCCCAAAGGCCGCCGTGAAGACCAGCAGCACCACCCCCAGCCGCTTCGCCACCCGCTGCTCCGGCGTCAGCGGCCGGGGGCCAACCCCCTCGTATCCATACCCATACGGTGGCATCTGCATCCCGTCCATATTCCGTACTCCGTACTCCGTATTCCGTATTGTGTATTCCGTCACCGCGCCCACAGCGAATGCGCTGACCCGTTCACCCTCGCTCCCTCTGACCCCACTGCCCCTTCCACTTCCCTGATTCTCCGATTCCCCGATTCTCTGATTCTCCGATTCCCGATCTCCGCCAGCACCTGGGGCACCTCCTCGGGCGCGATGTGGGCCGCCTGGAAGCGGTGGAGTTGCCCCTCCGCCACGGCGATGAAGTCGCCCCGCCCCAGCAGCCGCTCCGCCCCCGTCCCTTTCCACCCCGTCGCCACCCGCGCATCCTCCGGACTGGCCACCTTCCCGCACAGCCGCACCGGGAAGTTGGCCTTCACCAGACTCCCGATGACTGCCGCCGTCGGCTTCTGCGTCGCCGCCACCACGTGAACCCCTGCCTCCCGTCCCCGCTGCAATAGCCGCGTCAGCGGCCGCTCCGCCTCCGCCCCCGCCACCATCAGCAGGTCGGCCAGTTCATCTATCACCAGGATACAAGTAGACAAGGAGGGAGTAGACAAGGAGGGAGTAGACAAGGAGGGAGTAGACAAGGAGGGAGTAGACAAGGCATCTCTCCTTGTATCCTTGTATCCTTGTCTACTGTTTCCTTGTCTACTCTGGACCTGTCTACTCTGTACCTCCATCCACCGTACCAGACTGCCCAGCGCCTCCACCGCCTCGGTCGGGTCGGTGACCACCGGACGGGCCAGATGGGGCAATCCGCCCAGGTCAGCAAACGCCCGCCCCTTGGGGTCTATCAGCAGGAAGGTCAGGGTTGAGGGGTGGTTGAAGTAGGCCAGGGAGAGGATCATCGCCCGCAACAGCGTCGTCTTACCGGAGCCGGTGGTTCCAGCCACCAGGACGTGGGCCACGTCCGGTGAAGGGAGGCGGATAAGGAGCGGGACGCCATCGTCGGCGATGCCCAGGATGGCGGTGACCGGCGGGACGTTGTGCATCCCCTGGAGGAGGGGGAGGAGGTGGACGGGGCGGGGGTCGTTGCGGGGGACCTCCACGGCGATGGTGGCCCCCTGCCGGGCGACGCGGACGGTGGGGGCATCCAGGGCGGCGGCCAGCTCCTCGGCCAGGCCGGTGATGGCAGAGATACGGGCGCCCAGGGCAGGGACGACCTGGAAGCGCACCCAGCGGGGGGTGACGGTGCCGCCGGTGACGCGGGCCGGGATTTTGTGTTGGGCCAGGACCGCCTCAATCCGGTCGGCCTGATATTCCAGCATCCGACGCATCGGGCCTCCTATTGGCTCTTAACAGGATAGAACGTTTGTTCTAATTCTACCCCGATGCGCCAGGATTTGTCAAGGATTTTAACCCAAACTTATCTGCAAATTTATCCCAATTCGGTTGGGATAAGGTGAGCGTTACTCCTACCTACCTTCGGCGACTTCAATCAGCACCGCCTCCCATTCCTCCAGCGTATTTACATTGCGGAAGGAGCGCAGGCCAGGGTCCAGGAGTAGCACCTCTTCGGGGGAAATGTAGCGGACGCGGACATGGGGGAAAAAGGAGATAATTCTCTTCTGGCCGGCCCGGATAGCCGCTTCCATCGGGGAGAGACAGGAACGCCGATAGACCGCATGGAGTGTCTCCACCTGGTTGTCCTGCCGGAGCGCGGCCACGTCGTACCCCTCCGCCCAGGCGACAAAGGCCCGCAGGAGGGCCGGATTCAGGAAGGGCATATCGCAACCCACGGCCAGGATCAGGTCGTGCCCGGCAGCCTGAAGCCCGGCGTGCAGGCCGCCCAGCACGCCGACGCCGGGGAACACATCCGGCACCACCCGGACGCCCAGGTCGGCGTAGCGGGGGACGTCGTTGGCGACAATCAGCACCTCCTCGCAGACTTCCCCCATCCGGTCCAGGACGTGGGCAATCAGTGGGCGCCCGGCCAGTTCCAGGAACGCCTTGTTTCGGCCCATCCGACGGCTGGCCCCGCCCGCCAGCACAACTCCGGTCACCGGCAATCGCTC
>DAOTWL010000011.1:0-2231 GCA_034435875.1 Anaerolineae bacterium | reverse complement strand
GGAGAGGGGAGAGGCCGGGGGAGGGGTGAGGGCCTCTGCCGCCGCAGGCGAGCGGGAGAGGGAAGGGGGGGCGGCACAGCCGCCGGGGGAGGGGTGAGGCCGTAGGGGCAACCCTTGCGGTTGCCCCCCTTGCGGTTGCCCCCCCCTTGCGCCGTTCGTAGTAAGGCACGAAACGAGGTGAAGGGCCGTAAACGCCACTCCGCTGCGCTTCGTGGCTGACTACGAACGGACCACTCTTCCTCCGGCGGCCCGCATCAGCCGGTCCCGGACGGCCAATCCCAGCCCCTGGGCGCCGAAATCGCGGGCGATGATGAGGGAAAGCCCCCGGGCATCCAGTTCCCGCAGTCCTTCGTAGAGCCGCCGGGCAACGGTCTCCAGGTCGTCCTCCGGCCCCAGGACAACGGTCTCCACTGGGAGGTCCGCCACCTCCGCCCGGTCCTCCTCGGCGACCAGCAGGCCGACCTGGTGGCCCTGGGCGGCGTAGCGCGCGACCAGTTCCCGCAGGGCGGCGCGCATCTGCGGCGGCGGGCCCACGACGAGAATCATCGGCGTCTGGGGCGCGTAGTGCTTGGGCAGCAGCCCCGGCGACGGCTGAGGGCCCGCATCCATCCGGGTCTGGACGGCCACCGGGCCCAGGACGGCCTCCAGGGCCTCGCGCGGGAGCCCGCCCGGACGCAGAATGGTCGGCACCGGACGGGTGAGGTCCAGGACGGTGGACTCCACCCCGATGGGGGTTGGGCCGGCATCCAGGATCAGGTCTATCCGGTCGCCCAGGTCGTCCTGGACGTGCCGGGCGGTGGTGGGGCTGGTGCGGGCGAAGCGGTTGGCGCTGGGGGCGGCGATGGGGGTTCCGGCGGCGCGGATGAGGGCCAGGGCGACGGGGTGGGCGGGCATCCGCACCGCCACCGTCGGCAGGCCAGCGGTGACGATGTCCGGCACGACCGAGCGCTTGGGCAGGACCAGCGTCAGCGGGCCGGGCCAGAAGCGGCGGGCCAGTTCCAGCGCGGCGGGGGGCGTTTCCCGAACCAGCGGGGGCAAAGCCTCCGCGTCGGCGATATGGAGGATGAGGGGGTCGGTGGGCGGGCGCTCTTTGGCTTCAAAGATGCGGGCAACGGCAGCGGGGTTGAGGCCGTCTGCGCCCAGGCCGTAGACCGTCTCGGTGGGGAAAGCGACCAGCCCCCCGGCCTGGATAACGGCGGCCGCCTCGGCGATGAGCCGGGAGTCGGGGTCGCGCGCGTCTACAGGAAAAACCCGAGCCATTATCCGGTCAGCCGCAGGAAGCGACCTTCAAGCTGCACCGCTGGCAGTTTTCTGGTCACTTCTAACTTGGTAAAGGGGATTTCGCCTTTCCCGCCTACCACCCAGTGGAAGGAACTAACCCATTGGTCCGACTTCAAGAAAGGGCTATTGCTATTTCTCAACTTTTCATCCAGCCACTTCCACTTGGCGTCAGTCTCATCAATCGATGCGGCATGGAACTCCACAAAGGATGCCCGGGGAATGGGACTGGAGTGGTATCCGATGACGGAATCCCACCTGGGCGATTGAGGTTCCTGAGACTTGTATCGTTTGTCAATATCCACGCTGCCCAGAATTTGACGGGTGTCCTGGGCCTCAAGTTGATTATGGCATCTTCTCTCAATCGCCTGCAGCCCGGGCCGACAGCACCCTGGCCCGAAAGTTTGGTTTACGCTTGGGAGGAACGGAGGACGGCACATTGTGCGGCGACGATCAGGGGTGTCTTTCATAGCGGGCGCTCAGGCTCCCCCGGCCTGGGAGACCCGGCGGAGAGGGCCCGGGCCAGAAAGTGGTGAGCGCGCTCTGTCGTTGTTGCCAAACCGCCCCACTCGGCAATATCAGGATTGGCGTCCCAGGCGTCCAGGGAACTAATACGACAATGGCAAATTCTAATGAATATTAAGAATACAACTTGTGTTGGGCCCGGGATGAGATACACTATCAGTATGGCAACGAAAACTGTATCCCAAGTTTTGACGGACCCGGACCGCTGGGGGCTGCCCCCAGAAGCGATAGAGTACCTGCCCACAGCCCTTCAGGAATTCTGGCAGCGATACCGCCGTCATTTTCGGAACAGCACCCGCGACCCGGCCCCATATGCTTATCATTACCTCGGCGCCCTTCTGCGAATGAAGGCCAAACGATACTTCGCAGAAATCGGTCGGGAAACAGGTGTGCCGGGAGAGAACATCCAACACTTTATGTCCAATTCT
>DAOTWL010000010.1:0-3718 GCA_034435875.1 Anaerolineae bacterium | reverse complement strand
AGCCGGTCCAGGTCGCGGCGCTCCACCAGCGCCACCTGGACGCGGTGGACGCTGGCGGTGATGGTGTAGGCGTCCCCTGCTCCCGTCAGCCGGTCGGCGCGGGGGACCGGCGCGCCCACCGCCACGCGGGACGCTTCCGCGTCCAGGACGCGCAAAGCCAACCGCCCTGGCAGGTTGCGTTTCACCGCCCCGCCGTCATCCTTGCCGAACATCCCGACAGTCGGATGTTGGGTTGCCAGGATGACGTGGACCTTCGCCGCGCGGCCCTTCAGGACGATCCGCCGCAGGAGTTCGGCAATGACCCCGTCATTGGTCAGTTCCTGGAATTCGTCAAAGATGATGACCAATGCAGGCCAGCCGTCTCCCCGCCGGTCGGCCAGGGCCGCGTACCGCTCCTTGACCTGGGCGTGCGCCCAGGCCAGGGCCCGCCGGGCCTGGCGGGCATCCCCCGCCACCGGGCCCACCAGGCCGGGCAGGTTGGCAAGCGGCGCAAGCCCAGCGCCTCCCTTGCCGTCTACCAGGACCAGGCGGACCGCCGGGTCCTGGGACAACTGGTAGGCCGCCCCAATCAGCGCCGTGGTCTTGCCGCTCCCGGTGGTCCCGGCTATCAGCCAATGCGGGGTGGAGGTCAGGCCGCCGATGACGGTCCGCCCGACTTCGTCCACCCCCACCACCCAGCGCCCGCCGCCGCGCGGGTGGGGGGCAATCTCCCGCAGGCGGATGGCCGTCGTTGCCAGTTCCGGTGGCCAGGGGGCCTCCACCCGGACCGCGCGGCCGTCCAGATAGACTTGGGGGGCTCCTGGAAACGGCCAGGCCACAAACTGTCGGGCCAGGGCGCATTCTTCCGCCGACAGGACGCGGTGAAGGTAGCCGGTTGCCAGGCCCGCGAAAAGCCGTACTGCACCGGCGCGGGGCCCGGCGATGGTTTCGGCTTTGAAAATCTGGACGGGGCGGCCCAGGGCCCCGGCCTGGGCCGCCCCGATGAGCGCCTGGGCGGTCTGGTTCAGGTAGGTCTGCTTATCCGCCGTCATTACCCCTCCTTTCCGCCCGACAAAGGGGGCAGAGAAGCCGGGGCGCGGCCTTGAGCCGCTTCAGCTGCCGCTCCAGGGCCCGGTCACCGTCTGGCCAGGTTCGGGCAACCTGCCAGCTGATACCGGCCTGGGCTACGGCGGCCATCAGCGCGCTCCCGTTGCCCTGCCGGTGGGCCTCCAGGCGGGCCTCCAGGTCCAGCGCATAGCCGATGTAGTGCCGGGCTTGGCCGCGCGGGTTGCCGGGGTTGCCGATGGGCCGGTCAAAATGCAGTAAGTACACGGCCATCGGGCACCTCCTGGACCGGCGCGTCTTCTTTATCCCCGCCGTACTGCCGGAATAAAGTAGATGCGTCCACGTCCGGCCACGCCGCCCAGAAGCGAAAGCGTCCCTCTGGGGTGTGGGCCGTGAAGTCCCCCGGTTGCGTGCCAACAATCTGGACCGGAAAGAGGTCCACCAGCCGCCTCAAAACCGTCAGGTGGCGGGTCGCCAGGATGACGTGGACGCCCAGTTGCCAGCCATCCCGCAGTATGGCCTCCAGGCCGTCCAGGGACATCGGGCCATCGTAGAGGGCCACAACCGGCGGCCAGGTCTCCCGCCGCCGCTGGCGCACCTGGATCAGGCGGGCCAGGTCGGGCGGGGCGGCAGATACAGCCACTTTCAGGCCGGGGGTGAAAAGCAAGATAGAGATTGCGATAGTCCGTAAAAGGGCCGATTTCCCGCACCCCGCCGGGCCGGTGACCAGGATGTGCCGGACGTCTGGGGACGATAGGCGGATCAGCAGGGGGACGCCGTCATCCGCCAGGCCCAGGACGGCGGTGACCGGCGGGACGTTTCGTAGCCCCTGCAAGAGGGGGGCTAACCTGACGGGGAGAATATCGCTACGGGGGACAGAAACCGACAGGCGGATTTCGTAGGGGGTAACTGTCCCACCGGTCACGCGCGCTCCGGCCAGCCCCCGGCTTGCCAGGGCCGCGTCCACCGCGTTGCAAAGCTGTTCTAAAGCCTCCTTGTCCAACATTGCCCAAGCCTCCCTTTTGTGGTATAATAATAAATGGTGGGAATTGCCCAAGCCTCCCACCGGCCCCCCGGTCGGCGCTCCGGCTGGGGGGTTCTCTATTTCAAGTCGGGGACGTACTCCGTGCTCCCAATTCTGTCCCTCACAAGTTCGCCAAGGCGTCCAGGGCTGCCGCCGCTTCCGGCGGCTCTTCCCAGTCGGCATCCGCCGGGACCGCCACTACTCCCGACTTCAGTTTCCGCTCCAGGCCCTTGATTGCCTGGTAAACGTCCCCCAGGGTTACCCCGCCCGCCATGTGTGCGCGCAGTGCCTCCCGGATAGCAGCGCTCCTGTGGCGGCCATCCTGACGCTCCAGCCAGCGCAGAATATCCCGGTCTTTCACTGTGTCCAGAGTAAACGAGATGACTACCCTGCCCATTTTGTATTACTGGGTATTTATTACTTGCTATTACTCACCGGTGGCCAACCGCTGGGCAAAGCGCCAGTACCCCAATGCGTTGGCGAATACCGGCTCACTCACAACCCGCGCGTGGCGAAAGCGCCGCTGGACGTACTGGCCCAACAGGTGTGCGCCCCCGCCGGTGACTAAGATAGCGTCCAGGGTAGCGCCCCCGTTCCACAACTGGGACGCTTCCGCAAGAATCTGCTCCGCCAGCGGATCAAGGGTCTCCTCCACCACAGCCCGCAGGTCAACCGTTTCTCCGTAGTATTTCACCTGACGGGCAATCATGGCCTCCACTACCATGTGGGGGCGCAGGTCCTCCAGGCCAGGGTAGCGGTCGGCCAGCCAGATCTGGATTGCCCGTACTGCGTCCCAGGCCCCCACGTTGACACTGGCGGTCTCGTGGGAGATTTCAGCCAGACGGTTGACCGATAGCAGGTTCGTGGTCTTTCCGCCGATATCTATCACGCCCACCGCGCCGGTCGCCAGCGTCTGGTCCACAATCCGCCCCCTGTCATCCAAGGCGGCAGAAAGCAAGGTCCCGAAGGGCTGGGGGATAACCCGACAGTCCACCACGCGGAAAGTCTGGCGGTATCGGCCTTCACGCTGGACCTTGTGCTCTCCCAGCAAGCGGTCGCGCACTACCTGGCGGTCTGCAAAAAAGGCAACCGGCAGGCCGGTGACCACGCGCAACTCCACCGAAGTCGCGCTGGTCAGCTCCGTAAGCGCGGCCAGGGAAAGGGCTATCCATTCATCACTTTCCACCCAATGCCGGTCCTCCCGCCGCTGGAGAAACCGGCTCTGGGTTACGGCCTTCGCTCCCACCTGGACGTGAAACGGATGGGTGAGAATCAGGCCGTCTTCGGCGTACAGGCTGAAGCGTGCCTTGTCCGGCGTCCCCACCACGCTGGGGAAGATAACCCGCACCGAGCCATGCACCGCCTTTGTGTGTGAATAGCCAACGTCCAGACCGATGTTCATTGCGTCACCTCCTCCAGGTTGAGAATCAGTTGCCTTGCCCGCTCCGGGGACAGCGGCCTTGCCGCCGCTTCCGCCCGCCGGAGAAGGCTGGCGGGCCGCCGGTCGGCCTCCGGCCCGCGGTCCACCGGCCCAATCAGAAGCAAGCCGTTTCGCCGGTGGACCTCCGCCGGGGCGCGGCCGTACTTCTCCAGGAAGCGCCGCCGGGCGGCCTCTTCCGGTGTGTCGGACGGGAAAGCCAGCCAGAAGCC
>DAOTWL010000009.1:0-14478 GCA_034435875.1 Anaerolineae bacterium | reverse complement strand
GGGCCGGGGGTGGGGGGTGCGGCGGCCTTTGGCTGCCGCAAAACCCCCTCCTTTCTCTCCTCCCCTCTCCCAAACTTCGTTTGGGAGAGGGGAGGGGCCGGGGGAGGAGGGAGGCCAGCGCGCCGAAAAAGTGGGCATCCCAGCCATCGGGGTAGGTAGTTACCCTGCGCTACGGAATATGCGCCCGAATCCGGCGGCTCGTAGTCAGGCACGAAGCGAAGCGGAGTGCCGTGAATCAAATTGATGATGCGTCCGACTCAACCCTGGCGACAATTTGACTTTCTCCTCCTGGTCGTGATGGTACTGCTGATGGCGCTGGGCGTGGCGATGATCCGCAGCGCCACTACCAATACCCCCGACCTGGCCGACCTGTGGCGGCGTCAGGCGAACTTCGCCATTATCGGCCTGGCGCTCTTCCTCCTTGTGGCGGCCGCCCCCTATACCTGGTGGCGTCCGGTCTGGTGGCTGGGGTACCTGGTCGCCTTGGGACTCCTGGTCCTGGTGCTCTTCATCGGCCGGAGCGAAATCGGCGACGTCCGCCGCTGGTTCTATATCGGCTCCTTCCGCTTTCAGCCTTCGTTCCCGGCGATGATTCTCCATGTGGTCGCAGTGGCCGCCATCCTGAATTCCCGGTTTCGCCTGAAACGTCGCCGGTCGGGAGACGGAGAGAAAGAGGACACGCCGCCGAGTCTCGTTCCTTACGTCCTCTCCGGCCTTCTGACGCTGATAGTCGCCGCACTGGTCTTTCGGGAACCCGACCTGAGTACGGCGGCCATTTACGTCGTGGCCTGGATGGCGATGGCGTTCGTTTCCGGGGTGCGCCTCCTGTATCTCATCGGTACGGGGCTGCTGGCGGCCGCCGGGATGATCCCCTTCTGGCAGTTGATGGAAGAATACCAGCGGCAACGGCTGCTGGTATTCCTGAATCCGGAAAAGGACCCGGGCGCGCTCTACAACATTCATCAGGCACTCATCAGCATCGGCTCCGGCGGACTCTGGGGGCAGGGCTACGGCGTGGGCAGCCAGAGCCAGTTGCACTTCCTGCGGGTCCGCCACACGGACTTCATCTTCTCCGTCATCGGAGAAGAACTGGGCTTCATCGGGACGATGCTGGTCTTCTTCCTGTTCACCCTCATCGCCTGGCGGCTGCTGCGGGCGGCCGTCCTGGCGCCCGACCGGTTCGGGCGGTTGCTGGTGGTGGGGGTGGGAGTGATTCTTTACGTCCCGCTTCTGATCAACGTGGGGATGAACATCGGGCTTCTGCCGGTGACTGGCCTGCCTCTGCCTTTCGTCAGTTACGGTGGCACGGCGCTGGTGACGTACATGACCGCGCTGGGGCTGGTGGAGAGTGTGGTCATGCGGCATCAGGAAAAGTGGTGAAACGATGGGGGTGTCCGCCGACAGACCCCAAAGGCAAGGCGTCTGTCGGCGGAGCTGTTTTACCCCTCCATGCGGGCCTTCCAGTTGGCCAGGACGGTTTCGGCTTCCCGTTCGTTCATCTTGTGGACCATCGGCTCAGCCAGCCTGCCCACTACTGCGCCGGGGATGGTGTAATCCACGCTCACCGAGATGGAGCCCTCGGTGGCGTTTGTGGGCAAGATGATGGGGAAGGAGGAGGGGCGAATATGAGGTGCCGATCTGTCCGGGCCGCTGCCGTGCCCTTCATAAGGATATGCCGGATTTGCCGTTTTGTCAAGCAAAAACCCATCGCTTCCCGACAAGGGGAGAGAGAGGGGCGCAGCCGCCGGGGGTGGGGTGAGGATGCCCCCACCAGCACTATGTCCCGATTCGCGTCCGAACCTCACCAGAGGGAAGATTTGACAAATTGGCATTTGCTGGTATATTGCTAATTGTTGACAGTTAACAAATGACATCTTCCCTCTCTCCGATTCCGGACCTGAGTTATGAAGGTGCCCTTTCTGAAACGGGAAAATCTGCGCGATGCGGTCATCCGGCTGATAGAAGAAGCGCTGCTGATGGGGGAACTGGTCCCCGGCAGCCGCATTGTGGAGGCCGAACTGGCCCGACAGGCCGGCATCAGCCGGGGGCCGGTACGGGAGGCCATCCAGCAACTGGTCGGCGAAGGGGTCCTGGTTCAGTACCCCTCGCGGGGCACCTTTGTCGTCCGGTGGACGCTCCAGGCTGTGGAGGAGGCGTACACGCTGCGGGCTGTCCTGGAGCGTCTGGCTGTCCAGGAGGCCGTCCGGCGGGCCACGCCGGATGACATTGCCCAACTGCAAGCCATCGTGGAAGCAATGGCCGCCCGTGCCGGGGAAGGGGATGCTCGCGCCCTGGTGCGGTTGGATGTGTGTTTCCACGAACAACTGTATGCGCTCTCCGGCCACTCACTCCTGCAGGAAGTGCTGGCCCGACTCCGGCGGCGGCTCTATGCCCTGATGGGGATGGACGAGGGGTATATGCTTCACAAAGACGAGATGGCACCGGACCACCAGCGCATTGTGGATGCCCTGAAGTCAGGCGACCCCGCGCTGGCCGGTGAGGTCATCAGCGCGCATATTCTGGCCGTCGGCGCGGAGGTGGTGGAGCAGGTTCGGCGGCGCGCGGAGGGATCCGATGAGACGGGTGGTTGAACTTCCGTACGGCTCGCACACCGTATCCGCGAGAGTGCCGGAGCGGAACCTGGTGGGAGTCTATGCCCCACAGGCGGTCCCGGCCTGCGCCGACCCGGAAAGCGGAATCGCCCGGGCGCTGGCCGCGCCGCTGGGCACCCCGCCGCTGCGGGCGCTGGTCCACCAGGGCGAAACCGTGGCCCTCTTAGTGGACGACCACACCCGCGCCACCCCGGCGGCCCGCATCCTCCCTCTGGTGCTGGAGGAATTGCTCCAGGCCGGCGTGCGGGAGGAGGACGTCATCCTTTTTATCACCCACGGTACCCATCGCCTCAGCACCCCGGCCGAGGTCCAGGCAAAGGTGGGGCCGGAGATTGCCCGCCGTTTCCGCGTGGAGCAACACCGGTGTACCGATGAATCGCGCCAGGTATACATCGGGCTAACCCGCCAGGGCACGCCCGTTTGGATCAATCGGGTGGTGGTGGAGGCCGACCGGCGAGTCGGGATCGGTCACATCGGCCCCAGCCCGTATGCGGGTTACTCCGGCGGTTACAAACTGATTCTCCCCGGTGCGGCCGCGCTGGATACCATCAACGTCAACCACAGCCTGGTCCCCCTGGGTTTCCGCCAGCCGGGGCGAGTGGACCTTCCCTGTCGGCTGGATATTGACGAGGCCGGGAAAATGGTGGGGCTGGACTTTGTGGTGGACGTGGTGCTCTCTCAGGATGAGCAGATTGTGCAAGCGTTTGCCGGCGCGCCTGAGGCGGTCTTCCGGGAGGGGGTAGCGCTGGCGCGGACGGTCTACGAAGTGGCCGTGCCGCCCGATCTGGACGTCGCGGTGACCGCCGGATACCCCTACGACCTGGACCTTTACCAGGCGGTGCGGGCGGTGGAGTACGCGGATGCGATAGTGCGGCCCGGCGGCAGTATCCTGCTGGTAGCGGCCTGTCCCGAAGGCATCGGCGGCGACGATTTCTACCGCCTGATGGCCAACCCGGCCCGGCGGCCCGACGACTTTCTCCGGGACGTGGCCCGCCGCAACGGAATGGTGACCTTTGCCGTACTGGGCTACGCGCTGGCCCGCATCAAAGCGGAGAAGCGCCTATACATCCTGACGGATGGTATCCCCTCCCCCGCCCTGGAAGCAATGGGGTTTACCCCTGTGCCCTCGCTCCAGGCTGGTATAGACCTTCTGCTTCCGCAGGATGGTCCGGAGGCCCGCCTGGCCGTCTTCCCGATGGGTTCTTCCACCATTCCCGGCCATCCTCAGGGCTCTGGGAAGGCGCCCTGCTGATTTCAATCATTTCAAAACAAAGGAGGAGGTGCGATCATGGAAGAGAAGATGACGGAAAAAGTGCGCCGTACGACCAGCCGGATCGGGGGCGTCTCCATCGCATGGGTGACCCTCTTCGGCGCCCTCTGCGGGGTGACCGGGCTGGTCCCCATCTTCCCCTACGTCGGGGGTGGCGGATACGTGCCGCTGACGACTCCCCTCTGCGCCATCGCTCCGCTGCTGCTGGGACCGGTGGGCGGAATCGTCGCGGCGGCCATCGGCGGGATCATCGGAATGTTCATCGCCCCGGCCGCCTATCCGCTCCAGATTGTAGACGTCTTCCTCAACGCCATCCTTCCGGCCCTCTTCGTCGCCCTGATGATCCGGGATGACCGGTTGTGGAAAGTGACCGTTCCCCTGTTCATCGTCCTGGGGATTGCCGGTTGGCTGGTGCCGTTCTACGTGCCGGGCGCGGCGGCCGGATTCGGGCGGGTGCCGGAACCCCTCTATTTCATTATGGCCGGCCTCTACTGGATTCCGTCCACCATCATCGCCGTCACTCCCCTGGGCACCCGGCTGATCCCCCGCTGGGTCGTCTCCAAAAACCGGACCCAGCGGTATGGTGGGGTCTTCCTGGCCATCCTGGCGGCGATGTTCGTCTGGTGGCTGCCGTGGACCCGCCCCTACTGGTACCTCTTCAACTTCTCCGCCGAACTGGGCGTGGCGACTCACATCGCCTACTCCTGGTGGGTGCCGGCCCTATCGGCCATCACCGCCGTCATCACCATCCCCATCGTGGAGGCGCTGGAGCGCAGCGGCCTGCCCAAAATTGAGGGCGCCATCTGGTAGAATCCGAGATACCCTTCCCAGAAGCCCGCATATCGGGGAAGGCGGGGGCGTTCCTGCGCCCCCGTCCTTCCCAGGGAGATAGGAGCCACCAGTGGAAGATCACCCGGCCATCTCTCTGGAGAACGTGACGTTTACCTATGAGGGGGACGTGGTCGCCCTGCGGGACCTGAACCTTGCAGCGCGTCGGGGGGAGTTTGTCGTGGTTCTGGGCGCCAACGGCGCCGGTAAATCCACCCTCTGCTACCTGATCAGCGGCATCGTCCCCCACATCTACGGCGGCCGACGGCGCGGGAACGTCCGGGTGGTGGATTTGGACCCCTGGGACGAGCCGCTCTACATCACCGCCCAGCGCTGCGGCGTGCTCATGCAGGACCCGGAAGTCCAACTCTTTATGCCGACTCTGAAGGCCGAACTGGCCTTCGGGCCCGCCAACCTGGGCGTCCCCCGGGAGGAAATCCTGCGCCGCTCCCGGGAAGCGCTCGCCCTGGTCCGGCTGGAAGGGCTGGAGGAGCACAACCCCCGCGATCTCTCCGGCGGACAGAAACAGCGTGCCGCGCTGGCCTCCGTGCTGACCATGCAGCCGCAGGTATTGGCCCTGGACGAACCCACATCCCAACTGGACCCGCTGGGCCGGTGGGAGGTCGGGGAGGCGGTGGAGCAACTGAAACGCGCTGGTGACCTGACGATTGTGATGACCACGCACGAAACGGAGGAGGTGCTGCACCTGGCCGACCAGGTGCTGGTACTGGAACAGGGAGAGACCGTCCTGCAGGGCCCGCCGGACTATGTGTTCGCTCAAACCGACCGGCTGGAGCGGGCAGGGGTCAAAACCCCGGCGCTGGTGCAGGTTCAGGCCCTCCTCCGGCTCAACGGCGCAGAGGGGCCCAAAGGCTCGCGGTGCAGCCTCACCGTCTCCGGGGTGGCCGACCGGATTCAGCGGGCGGTCCGGGAAGGACGGCTGGTTGTCCGCCCGGAGGCCGTCCCCCCACCCCGGCGCCTTCTGGCGATTGGCCCGGTCATTCTGGAGGCCCGAAACCTGACGGTGGAATACCCCGGCCCACCGCCGGTGACCGCTCTGAGGGACGTCAGCCTGATCATCCGCCAGGGGGAGTTCGTGGGCATCGTCGGCCAGAACGGTTCGGGGAAGAGCACCCTGGTGAAGTGTTTCGTTGGCCTCCTTCGCCCCAAGAAGGGAGAAGTCCTCTTCCGGGGACAGAGCCTGCGGCGGTACTCGGTGGGAGAAATCGCCCGCCGTATCGGACTGGTCCTCCAGAACCCCGACTACCAGTTATTCACCGCTTCCTCTCGGGATGAGATTCGCTTTGGACTCCGGAACGTCGGTGTTCCCGAAAAGGAGATAGACCGGCAGGCTGATGAGGCCCTGCAGCGGGTGGGCCTGGAGGCCTACGCTGGCCTTTTCCCCTTCCGGCTCTCCTTCGGAGACCGGCGCAAGTTGGCCGTGGCCGCGACCCTGGCCCTGGGGCCGGAAGTCCTGATAATGGACGAGCCGACAACGGCCCAGGACCACCGGGGCCGCTACCAACTGGCGGAACTGGCCCGTCAGTTCCACGAGGAGGGCGGGACCGTCCTGATGATTACCCATGACGTGGACCTGATCGCCCGCTACGCCCAGCGGCTGATCGTCCTCCACGAGGGCCGGGTGCTGCTGGACGGCCCCACCCATGAGGTCTTCGCCCAGGCGGAGGAACTACGGAAAAGTTTCGTGGTCCCGCCGGTGGCGGCCCAACTGGCCCAGGCGCTGGCCCCCCTGGGGATGCCCGCGCACGTGATGACCATGGAAGACCTGACCCGGGCGCTGAGTCCTTCAGCGGGATAGGGAGAAACGATGCAACCAGCATTCCGTTACACCCACCTGAATACCCCCATCCACCGCCTGCACCCCCTGGTCAAACTGGCCTACCTGATGCTCACCCTGGTCCTGGTGATGTACCCCATCCGGCTGACCGATATGCCCATCCTGCTCATCTGGCTGGGCTTTTCGGCCTTTATGTGGGCACTGGCCCGGATTGAACTGCGCCGGTTCGCCACCCTGCTCAAGATTCTGCTGGGCACCTTCGTTTTCCTGATCCTGATTCAGGGATTCACCTATCGGGGCGGTGAGACCCCCCTCATCGTCCTGGGACACCTGAAACTCTGGGAGGCCGACCTGGGCGTCATCAAGAAAGAGGGGGTCTGGTTCGGCCTGGTGCTCAGCGTGCGCATCCTGGCTGCCACCTCGGCGCTCCCCCTCTTCGTGATGACCACGCCCACTTCGGCCATTATGACCGCGATGGGGAAACTGCGGGTCCCCCAGACGGCCACGTTTATGTTCGTCAGCGCTCTCTCCTTCACCACCCTGCTCTTTGAGATGTGGTCGTCCATCGTGGACGCGCAGAAACTGCGGGCGTTTGACATAGACGCGATGAACCCCATCCGCCGGGCTTTCAAAGCCTATATCCCCATTATCACCCCGCTGATTCTGCTTCTCTTCCGAAAGGCCAACGATTTCCAGATCGCGCTGGAGACCAAGGGCTTCGGCGCGCCCATCCGTCCGACAGAGGTGGAAACGCTGACGGCCCGTCCGGCGGACTACTTCTGGCTGGCGCTCATCGTCGGGGTTTTTGCCCTCTGCACCGCACTGAAGTTCTCGTAGTCAGACGTGCCAGGCATTTCCGGAAGTGCCTGGCACGTTCAATCCCCCGGAGGCTTGAGATGAAGATGCATCCTCCTTACGAAGACTTGCGGGCCCGATTGGACGACTTGCTGGCCCCCTGCCTGGCCCAGGACTGGCCCAACCTGCCCGTTGAGCGGGCGGAGGGGGTATACCTCTATGCGCGGGACGGGCGGAGGTATCTGGACTTTCTGGCCGGCTTCGGGGCCTGCAACGTGGGACATAATCATCCCCGCGTCGTGGCGGCGGCCCGGGAGCAGATGGAGCGCATGGTCCATGCCCCGCTGGGCGTAATTGCCCACGAACCGGCGCTGCGGCTGGCCTGGGAACTGGGCCAGATTACCCCCGGCCACGCCGATATGTTCTTCTTCGGCAACAGCGGCGCCGAGGCGGTGGAAGGGGCCATCAAACTGGCCCGCTACGTCACCGGACGGCGCGGCATCATCGCCTTCCTGGGCGGGTTCCACGGACGCACCATGGGGGCTGTCTCGGTCACCACGTCCAAAGTACGGTACCGCACCGGCCATGGGCCGTTTCTGCCCGATGTGTACTATGCCCGCTTCCCGTACCCCTTTCGCTCATCGGCCCCGGATCCAGTCACCTGCGCGCAGGAGGCCCTGAAGGACATCGAGCGGTTGTTTGAGTACGTCATCGCGCCGCAGGACGTGGCCGCGTTCCTGCTGGAGCCGATCCAGGGGGAAGGGGGCTACGTCATCCCCCCGCGCGAGTGGCTGGTGGCGCTGCGGCGGCTGGCCGACGAACACGGCATCCTCCTGATTTTTGATGAAGTGCAGACGGGGTTTGGCCGCACCGGAGAGTGGTTCGCGGCCCAGGCCTTCGGCGTGGAGCCGGACATCCTTTGCCTGGCGAAGGGAATCGCCAACGGCTTCCCCTTAGGAGCCGTCGCCGCCCGCCGGGACTTGATGAAGGAATGGGGACCGGTCTCCCACGGCACCACCTACGGCGGCAATCCCATCTCCTGCGCGGCGGCGCTGGCGGTGCTGGAGGTCCTCCGGGAGGAGAACCTGCTGGAGAACGCCCGAGCCCAGGGGGCGTACATGCTGGAGGCGCTCCGCCAACTGCAGGCGGAGTCGCCCATCGTCGGGGATGTGCGCGGGGTGGGGCTGATGATCGCGGTGGAGTTTGTCCGGCCAGGGTCCTGCGCGCCCAACCCGGAGGCTGTCCGCCGCGTCCTCCAGCGGGCACTGGAAGACGGTCTGCTTCTCTACCCCTGCGGCCACTGGACCCAGACCATCCGTCTCATTCCGCCGCTGACGGTCAATCGGGCACAGGTGGAGGAGGGACTGGAAATATTCCGCCGGGCGGTGCTGGCCGAATGAGCCACCTGACACTTTCCTCATTTTGTGGTATCATTTTCATGCAACCGGCCGATTCCTCCCGCCCGAGGTACCAATGGAGGCACCGCGCGCGCTCTGGACCGACCGTCCCATTCAGACCCGCCGCGAAGACCGGCTCAACTTCGCCGACTACGCCGACATCCTGGCCGACATCATCCTCACCGCCGATACCCCCATCACCCTGGGCATCTTCGGGCCCTGGGGGAGCGGGAAGACCAGCCTGATGCGGCTGGTGGCCGAGCGGCTGATCGGTCAGCGAACCCCCGGCCACCGCCGCGCCCGGACTGTCTGGTTTAACGCCTGGCAGTACGAACGGGACGAGGCCGCCCTCTGGCGCTCCCTCCTCCTCCACGTCCTGGACGGCCTGCGGAGCGATGACCTCTCCGAAGAGGACACCCGCCAGATAGAGGACTGGCGGATGCGCCTCTACACCGACGTGGAGCGGACTGAACTGGGCTCCCTGCAGGTGGACTGGCCCGCCGCCGGCCGCGCCGCCCTCAAACTGGGCCTCTCCTTCATCCCCGGCCCGGGGACGCTCGCCGAACTGGTCAAACTGGCCCAGGGCAACGTCTCGGTGGTGGAGGACCTGGTCAAGGCCTTCCGACGGGAACGGGTGGAAATCCACCGCCGCCGTATCACCCTGCTGGAAGAATTCCAGGCCGGATTCGCCCATCTGGTCCGGGAGTACGTCTGGTCCCGCAATGGCCTGCTGGTGCTCTTCATAGACGACCTGGACCGCTGTCTCCCGGCCCGCGCCGTGGAGGTCCTGGAAACGGTCAAACTCTACCTGGACGTGCCGGGGTGTGCCTTTGTCATCGCCGCCGACCGGGAGGTGATTGAGCGGGTCGTCCAGAGCCGCTACGGCGCCGAAGCCGATGCCCCCTTCCAGGGCCGGGATTATCTGGACAAACTGGTCCAGATTCCCTTCTACCTTCCCCCGCTGGAAGAAGAGCAGATTCTCGCCTACATCGCCGACCACGCGCCGGAGGTGGACGAGACCTGCCGGACCATTTTCGCCCTCGGCCTGGAGCCGAACCCCCGGATGGTCAAGCGGGCACTGAATATCTTCCGCCTCCTCTCCGACCTGGCCCGACGGCGGGAGCAGGCCGGCGTCATGGAGCCGGTCGTCCCGGGGCTCCTGGCCAAGATGGTGGTGGTCCAGACCCGCTACCGGGACCTCTACCGGGACCTCCAGGAGTACCCCGTCCTCATCCAGGACCTGGAGACGGCGGCGCGGGAGGGGACGGAGGTCCGCCAGATGGTGGCGCCGGTCCCCACGGAGACGGGCACACTTCTGGAAAAGTACCTGCGCCACCGTCCGCTCCTGCGGATGCTGCGCACCGGGCCGCCCTTTGCCCCCCTGAGCCGGGAGCAGATTGCCGCGTATATCTTCCTGGTCCGCACTACCGGCGCGGAGGGGACCGAACTCCCGGCGGACCTCCCCTCCCGCCGCTGGGCAGACCTCCTCAGCAACGACCCCGTCCGCCTGAAGAGCGCGGTGGAGGCCATTCGGGACCAGGGCACCGCCGAATGGTACCGGGACGCGCTGGTGCGGGTGCTGGAGCCGGGCTCCGGCGCGTCGGTCTCCGAACGGCTCTCCGCCGCCACCGCCCTGGGCTACCTGGGCGACCCCCGAGACCTGGACGAGATGGTGGAAGTCCCCGGCGGCCCCTTCCTCTTCGGCAAGGAGCGGCGGTCCGTGATGACGATGGCCTTCCGCATGGGCCGCTATCCGGTGACCAACGCCCAGTACGCCCGCTTCCTGGCGGCCAATCCCCAGCATCCCGTCCCGTATGTGGACGAAGAATGGGCCCGCCCCTATAACTGGGACCCCGTCACCCGGACTTACCCCGAGGGGAAGGCCAACTATCCGGTGGTGCTGGTGAGTTGGGAGGACGCCCAGGCCTACTGTGCCTGGGCTGGCGTCCGTCTCCCCACCGAGGAGGAGTGGGAGCGGGCGGCCCGGGGGGAGGACGGGCGGGTTTACCCCTGGGGGCCGTCCTTTGAACCGAATCGGGCCAATGTGCGGGAGAGCGGCATCGGCGGCACCACCCCCGTCGGCGCCTATCCGGAGGGGGCCAGCCCGTATGGCCTGCTGGACTGCGCCGGGAACGTCTGGGAGTGGACGGCCACCCCCTACGACGAGGACGAAATGGTCATCCGGGGCGGGGCCTGGAACTTCTTCGCGGAGGACGCGTGGACGTTTGTGCGGGAGCGGGCCCGCCGGGAATACCGTTCCCACTGTGTGGGCTTCCGCGTCGTCGCCGGCCCGGCCGTGCCCCGGCCCGAGAGGGGGAGCGAATGAGTGGCCCTGGAATGAAACATCCGGTCCATTTTCCAGAGTACGGAGTGGCCTGCCTGACGGCGCTGGCGGAGGCCGGTCTGGGGCGGAAAATCTCCCTGGGCCGCGCATCCGGCCTGCTGCATTATCTGGACTATCGCCCGACGCACGATGTGGATGCCTGGTGGACGGCGGAGGTTTCAGCGGAAGACCGCCAGCAGGTGGTAGCGGTGTTGGAGAGAACGCTCCGGTCCTGGGGGGAGGTCAGAACCCGCACCTGGAGGGATGGGGTCCGTGTGGAACTGATGCGGGAAGGGAAAGTGGTCTTCACCTTCCAGGTCGCCGAACGGACGGCCCAGTTGGCGCCGTCCCGCCCTGCCCTTTGGGTAGATGTGCTTCTGGATGACCTGCCGGACCTGGTCGCCAGCAAGATGGTCGCCCTGGTGGAGCGAGGCGCCCCCCGGGATTTTCGGGACATCTACGCGCTGTGTCAGGCAGGCCTGAGCACTCCGGAGGAGTGCTGGTTCCTCTGGCGTCGCCGTCAGGAGCTGGCCCATAGCGACGCTGACCCCTGGCGGGCCCGCCTGGCCGTGGAGACGCACCTGGCCCGTATCGCTCATCATCGTCCACTGGAAAGGATTATGGAGGACCGCCTTTCCAGGCTGTCCCTAAATAGGGCGGGCTGAAAGCCCGCCCTCCGTCTTACCACGACTCAAGGCAGTGCTACCGTGGAGTGCGTAATGGCCGAAAAACCGTTCCTCCACCGACTGCGCTCCGCGCAGGAGCGCCGCCGGTCCTGGCTCTGTGTGGGCCTGGACCCCGTGCTGGAGCAACTGCCGGAGGTGGCCCGGCGGGCCGATGACCCGCTGGCCCACTTCGGGCGGGCGATTGTGGAGGCCACCGCCGACCTGGTCTGCGCCTACAAGCCCAACCTGGCCTTCTGGCTGGCCCACGGGACGGCCGGCCTGCGGGCCCTGCAGGCCGTCCTGGAGGCCGTCCCGGAGGACGTCCCGGTCATCCTGGACGGCAAGTTCGGGGACATCGGCCACACCGCCGCCGCCTACGCCCGCTTCGCCTTTGATACCTTGCGCGCCGACGCGGTCACCGTCAACCCCTACCTGGGCCTGGACGGGGTTCGGCCGTTCCTGGAGCGGGAAGACCGGGGGGTCTTCCTGCTGGCCCGGACCTCCAACCCCTCCGCGCCGGACCTGCAGGACCGGACGGCGGGCGGGGAGCCGCTCTATCTGGCAGTGGCCCGACGGGCCCAGGAGTGGGATGCCGCTCACCCCGGCGCCTGCGGGCTGGTGGTGGGCGCGACCTATCCGGAGGAACTGGCCCGCCTGCGGGCCGCCGTCCCCAACCTCCCCTTCCTCATCCCCGGCCTGGGCGCGCAGGGCGGCGACCGGGAGGCGGCAGCCCGCTACGGCCCGGCGGGGGCGGTCGGCCCGGTCGTCAACGTCTCCCGCGCCGTCCTCTACGCCTCCGGCGGCCCCGATTTCGCCGACGCCGCCCGCGCGGCGGCGCGGCGCTGGGTGGAACTCCTTCGGGAGGCGTCCTCTGCGGCCCCGCCGTCGCCGCCCCAGGAGGAGGCGCTGGCCCGCCTGGCCCTGGGACTCCTTGACGCCGGGTGCGTCCAGTTCGGCACCTTCACCCTCAAATCGGGCCTGACCTCCCCCATCTACATTGACCTGCGCCTCCTGGTCAGCCACCCGGCCCTCCTGGGCGACGTGGCCCGGTCTATGGCCGGTATTGCCCGCCACCTCTCCTTTGACCGCATCGCCGCTGTCCCCTACGCCGGAATCCCCATCGGCACCGCGCTGGCGCTGGAGATGGACCGGCCCCTCATCTACCCCCGTCGGGAGGTGAAGGAGCACGGCACCCGGCGGGCGATTGAGGGAACGTTCACCCCCGGCGAGACGGTTCTGCTGGTGGACGACCTCATCACCCGGGGGGATAGCAAACTGGAGGCGGCGGCCCCCCTGCAGGAGGCCGGGCTGGTGGTGCGGGATGTGCTGGTGCTGATAGACCGGGAGCAGGGCGGTGCGGAGGAACTGACCCGACACGGCCTGCGGCTCCACGCCGTCTTGCCGCTGACCCGGATGCTGGCGATCCTGCGGGACGCCAGGCGCATCTCGCCGGAGCAGTATGGGGAGGTGATGGCGTATCTGGGGCGTGAAAAGTGAAACGTGAAGCGTGAAGCGTGAAACGTGAGGCGGGAGAGCGTTGCCCTCTACATTCATATTCCCTTCTGCCGGAGCCGCTGTACCTACTGCGCGTTCAACACATCCGCCGGGCTGGAGGCCCTCATCCCGGCCTACGCCGATGCGCTCTGCGCCGAAATCCGGGCCGCCCCGTCTGTCCCGGCCCGTACCGTCTATTTCGGCGGCGGAACCCCCTCCCTGCTCCCCCCGGATACCCTGGCCCGAATTCTGGAAGGCCTGAGGGGACATTTTCCCCTCTCCCTGGAGGCGGAGATCACCCTGGAGGCCAACCCCGGGACGGTGGACCGGGCGTACCTGCAGGCGGTGCAGGAACTGGGGGTCAACCGGCTCAGTCTGGGAGTGCAATCCGTCCACCTGGACGAACTCCGCCTGCTGGGGCGACGCCACATCTGGGAGGAGGCGGTGGCGGCGGTAGAGGCGGCGCGGGCGGCGGGGCTGGAGAACGTCAACCTGGACCTCATCTACGGCCTGCCCGGGCAGACCCTTCCTCGCTGGCAGGAGACGCTGGAGGCGGCGCTCGCGCTGGAGCCCGACCACCTCTCCCTCTACGCGCTGACGCTGGAGGAAGGGACGCCTCTTCAGGAGCGGGTGGCGCGCGGGGAAATCCCTCCGCCGGATGACGACGCGGCGGCGGAGATGTACGAGTGGGCCGAGGCCCGGCTGGCGCGGGCGGGCTACGTCCACTACGAACTCTCCAACTGGGCCCGCTCCGAGCGCCATATCTGTCGCCACAACCTGACCTACTGGTACAACGAGCCATACCTGGGGCTGGGGGCGGGGGCGGCGTCCTGGTGGGGAGGGCGGCGGTGGACGAACGTCCGGCATCCGGAGGAGTACATCCGCCGACAGGCGGCGGGAGAGCCGGTGGTGGAGGAGGTGGAAGAGATACCGCTGGGGCTGGAGATGGGGGAGACGATGATGATGGGGTTGCGGCTGGTGGAAGGCGTGAGCGATACCCGTTTCCGCGCTCGCTTCGGCATGGGACTGATGGAGGTCTTTGGCGCGGAGGTGTCCCGCCTGGCCGGGCAGGGCCTCCTGGGGTGGGACGGGCAGACGGCGCGCCTGACCCCGCGTGGGCGTCTGCTGGGGAACTGGGTGTTTCGGGAATTCGTGTAGGGGGTAGAAGTTTTGCGGCGGGTAACTACTACCCCGATGGCTGGGATGCCCACTTCCGCCCGCCGCTGTTGCAGTTTAACAAATTATTTGGGCAATCGCCTGAGGTGGACTTTGCCCCCTCATCCCCTCCTTGCCCCC
>DAOTWL010000008.1:0-12836 GCA_034435875.1 Anaerolineae bacterium | reverse complement strand
TCCGTTGACGCTTCTCGGAACGGTGCGCCGATTGGAAATCGGCCTCCCTGGGCGCTCCCGCGCCAGGCGTCAACCTCCGTTGACGCTTCTCGGAACGGTGCGCCGATTGGAAATCGGCCTCCCTGGGCGCTCTCGCGCCAGGCGTCAACCTCCGTTGACGCTTCTCGGAACGGTGCGCCGATTGGAAATCGGCCTCCCTGGGCGCTCCCGCGCCAGGCGTCAACCTCCGTTGACGCTTCTCGGAACGGTGGTAACGTATGGGGCGGCGGCTTCGCCGCCGCCCCCGGCCCTTAGCCCTACATAAACCGCTCAAAGCGGTCTCGCTTCGCCTTGCAGATAGGGCAGACGGCAGGGGGTTGCTCCCGCGCACAGAGATAGCCGCAGACCCGGCACCGCCAGACCGGGAGAGGGAGTTCGGTGACGGAGACGGCAGGGGCGCGGGCGGGTCGGTCCTGGGGCCGCTGGCCCTCCGGTGGGCGGCGCTCCGGGATGGATTGAACGGGTCGCTCTCCCCGCAGGACCTCCTCGGAGACGTAGAGGCCGCAGTAGCAGGCGCCCCATTCCAGCAGGTCGGCGTCCCGATAGTCGCAGGGACAGATAATGTCCAGGTCCTTCTCCCGGTCGCCCGAAGCCAGGCGGCAGGGGCAGGCCCAGTAGCCGTAGCGGGCCTCGTTGATCAGCAGACTCTCCACCAGTCCCAGGGTGAACTCTTTGTCAGGGTTCAGGTGGTAGCCGGCCGCCTCCGCCTCCTCGTACAGTTTCTGATAGAGAGCCTCTACCTTCTCGCGCGGAATCTCGCTCATAATCCCAGCGCCTCCTGAATCTCTTCGGGCCGGTAGCCGATGATGCAGCGCCTTCCGTCTATGACCAGAGTGGGGAAGGAAACGGAGGGGTTCCACCGGCGCACCTGCTCTACCGCCGCCTCCCGCTCCATGCCCTGCAGCAGGTCCACGTAGACGAAGTCAAAGGCGACGTCGTTGGATTCCAGAAACTGGCGCGTCCGTTTGCACCAGATGCAGGTGGAGAGACCGTAGAAGAGGATATGGTGCCGGTTGCGGCTTCCGGGAACGCTTCCTCGGGCATCCATGGGCTACCTCTTGCTGGCAATCTGGGGGTCAATGTTGCCGGGACCGCCACATTCGGGGGTGTAGCAGGTGGCGTCCACGAAGATGCATTTCTCGCCACAGGAGGGGCAGACCTCCGGAGGCTGTGCGGCCTGAAGGGTATAGCCGCAGTTGGAGCATTTCCACCAGGCGTTGGGTTCGTCCATATGACTCCTTTCGGGTTTTGCGACAGGCCGCAAGATGAATCTTGCGCTACGAGCCGCCAGATAAATCTTGCGCTACGGAGTTCGCGGTTGCTCGGCCGATGCCAGCAGGGCCTCCAGCCGGGCCCGGTCCAGGCCGATGACCACCTCGCCGTCTATCACAGTGACCGGAGTGGTCATCACGCCCCATCGTTCCAGTTCGGCCAGGGCGGTCTCGTCGCCAGCGACGTCTCTCTCCACAAACGGTACACCCTTCTGTGAAAGAAACTCTTTCACCCGATCGCAGAAGAGTCATCCCTTCTGGGTGTAGACCGCCACATGAGAGACCATCGTCGTCCCCTCCTCAGATGAACAGGGTAATCTGCGAGCCGCGCGCCTCCTGGATGTAGGTGCCGACGGCGCCGTAGGCGTCAATCCAATCTTCCCGCAGGTCCTCCCGGCGGATGCCCATAATCTCCATTGTCATTTCGCAGGCGATGACTTTGCCGCCCAGTTCCTTGAAATCCCGCATCAGCCGCTCCAGGGTGGCGACGTTGGCTTTCTTCATCCGCTGGCGAACCATCCACTTGCCCAGGCCCAAGAAGTTCATCTTGGAGAGGGGTCCCTTCTCCAGGCCGCTCTTCTTCAGCCGCTGGAGGCCCCAGAAGGTGAAGTAGATAGAGGCCTCCATCTCCATCGCCAGCGCGCCGGAACCGATAATCAGCGCGCTGTAGACTTTATCCATATCCCCGCTGTGGAGGACGATGGTCACTCGCTCCGCCATGGTACTCTCCTATCGGCGGATCCGGATGGTCCAATCCGTCTCCGTCCCCTCCACGCTGACCAGTTCCAGCCCCAGCGCCCGCACCGCCATGGGGATTTCCTCCCGAGATGCGGGATGGGTGCCGACAACGATGATGAGGTCGCCCGGCCGGGCCTGGCGGATAGCCTTGCGGGTCTCCACCAGAGGCACCGGGCAGGTCTCGCCCCGGCAATCTACCAGAATCTCAGCCATAGCACACCTCCCATTCAGAAGTGGCCGGCTGTTTATCCGGCGAATTCTACGATAACCTGCTTCACATCCCAGCGATGGCCCAGTTTCTCCTCAATATCCTCTTTCATCGCTGGCGCAAACATATGGTCGGGCGGAAGGTCCAGCACCACCCGGACCACGCCGTCCTGGACCTCAATCTCCTTGACCAGTTTGGTGCGGACGATGTCCAGGCCGACCACCGGGTTCATCACGTGCTTCAGGCGCTTGCGGACAAACTCCACCGTAGTGGGTTCCTGCTCTTTCACCAGACCGTGCCGTTCCTCGTAGTTCTGAATGGCGGCCCGCAGACCGTCCACCGCCAGGACGGAACAGTGGACCTTTACCGGCGGAAGCCCCCCCAGCGCCTTGGACGCCTCGTCCCAGGTGATTTGCTTCGCCTCCTCCAGCGTCTTCCCCTTCGCCAGTTCGGTGATGATGGAGCCGGTGGCGATGTTGGAGGCACACCCGTAGGACTCAAACTTGATGTCGGTGATGACGTGGGTTTCGGGGTCCACCTTCAGGTAGACGGCGACCATATCGCCGCAGGCAGGGCTTCCCTCTATGGCTTTGGCGTCTGCGTCCTCCATCCGCCCCACATTGCGCGGGTTGCGGAAGTGCTCCATAACGATTTCGCTATAGGGAAGTGGCATCGTTTCCTCCGTGAAACGTGAAACGTGAAAAGTGATGCGTATTCCGCCCCTCTGCTCCCCTGCTCCTCCGCCCCCTACTCCTTCCCCAGCGGGCTGATGCGCCGGAGTTCCCGGACGACCTCCGCGATGGCCTCCACGACCCGGTCCACATCCTCCTCCTTGTTATAGCGGCCAAAGGTGAAGCGGACGGAGCCGTGGGCCCGTTCGTGGTCGCCGCCGATGCCCAGGATGACGTGGCTGGCCTCCAGGGAGCGGCTGAAGCAGGCGGAGCCGGTGCTGACGGCGAAGCCGCGCATATCCAGGTGCAACAGCAGCGACTCCCCCTCCACGAACCGGAAGGAGACGTTGGCGTTGTGCGGGAGCCGGTGGACGGGATGGCCGTTCAGCCGGGTGTGCGGAATTTCGTTCAGCAACCGTTCCAGCAGACGGTCCCGCATCTTCTGCAGACGGGCCGTCTCCTCCGGAGTGACCAGTTCCACGGCCGTGGCGAAGCCGACCGCGCCGGGGATGTTCTCCAGGCCGGGCCGCAGGTCAAACTCCTGGAAACCGCCGTCCAGGACTTTCCGGATGGGCGTCCCCTTGCGGATATAGAGGCCGCCGATGCCCTTGGGACCGTGGATAGTGTGGGCCGAGACGGTGACCAGGTCCACCGGAATCTCCCGCACGTCCAGCGGGACGCGGGTGAAGGCGTGGGTGGCGTCGGTGTGGAAGAGGACGCCCTTCTCCCGGCAGATTTCGCCGATGGCCCGGATGTCCTGAAGGGTCCCAATCTCCTGGTTGGCGGTCTGGATGGAGACCAGGATGGTCTCCGGGGTGATGGACTCCCGCAGGTGGTCCAAGTCCACCCGCCCGGTCTCGTCTACCCGGACGTAGGTAGCCTGGAAGCCCTGGCGCTCCAGCGCGCGGACGGAGTGGAGGACGGGGAAGTCCTCAATGGGAGAGGCGATGATGTGGCGGCCCTTCTTCTCCCCGAGCGCCAGCGCAACGCCCTTGACGGCCAGGTTGCTGGATTCGGTATCGCCGGAGGTGAAGATGAACTCGTCGGGGTTGGCGCCCAGCGCGGCGGCGATACGGGCGCGGGCGGTATCCAGCGCCTCGCGGGCGTCCAGGCCGATGGAGTAGCCGAACTGGGAGGTTGCCACAGCGTAGACGTCAAAGAAATAGGGTTTCATCGCCTCCAGAACCCGCTCGTCCAGGCGGGTGGCGGCGGCGTTATCCAGATAGACCAGATTCTCGTACACGGGCTCCTCCTTGCCCAACAGGTGCATTGCGGTGTTATTATATCACAGTTCGGATATAAAGTCAATGGTTGTCTATTAAATTCGTGTTAGAAATACAGGGAATTGTGCTACCCACTGGTCAGGCGGCGGTACATTTCGGGGAAGGTTGCGGGGTCTGTATCAGCGGTGGCGGCATCGTAGACCACCCGTCCTCGGGAGAGGACGACGACGCGGTCGCCCGCCGCCAGTCCCCGTTCCAGGTCGTGGGTGGTCAGGAGGATGGTGCACCCTTCGCCCGCCAGTTCCCGCAGGAGGGCACTCAGCGCTTCGGTGGCGTGGGGGTCCAGTCCAGTGTACGGTTCGTCCAGCAACAGAATGGAGGGACGATGGAGGACGGCGCGCGCCACGGCCAGCCGCTGCTGCATTCCCCGGGAGAAGGTCCGCACCCGGTCGTGGCGACGGTCGGAGAGGCCCACCCGCTCCAGGAGTTCGTTGATGCGGGCTGACGCGCCAGGCAGGCCGTAGAGGCGGGCGTAAAAGCGCAGGTTCTGCTCGGCGGTCAGGTCGTCATAGAGGAGGGTCCGGTGGGAAAGGAAGCCAATGCGGCGGCGGATTTCCGGCCCCTCCCGCGCGGGGTCCAGCCCGGCGATGCGGATAGCGCCCGAAGTGGGGCGCAGCAACGTCGCCAGAATCCGCAACAGGGTGGTCTTGCCGGCCCCGTTGGGCCCCACCAGGGTGACGAACTCCCCCGCGCCGATGGAAAGGGTCACATCCGCCAGGGCGATGTGGGGACCGAAGGATTTGGAGAGATTCCTGATCTCAACGTCACTCATAACCACAGGTGTTGCTCTTAAATGATACACCAAAATTTGCGCATGTCAAATATACTATTCCCACTCACTCCCCAGTCTTCTATAGACCTCCCGTTTCAGCGCCTCTCGCCGACGGTGGTATTCCTTCTCCTCCAGACGCCCGGCCTGATACTCTTCATCCAGAGCGGCGATGGCCTCTATCTGGACACGGACAGAGGCGGGAGCAGGGCCAGGGGCCAGGGGGCGCAGGAGGACATAAGCCGCCACGACCGCCACCGCCAGCGCCACCAAACCCAGGGCAACCTCTGCCGTCGGGTTGCGGGAGGGCACAGCGGCAGGAGCCGTCGCGGCCTGCAGGGGCTCCGTCCGCACCCGGAAGCGTATCATTTCTCCCGCCGCCAGCGGGCCCGCCGTATAGACCCGAACCGGGCCCTGGGGGGTATCCATCACCCCGCCCGATGTGAGCGCGTCGCCCTCGGCCGCCAGGTCGCCGCCCATCGCCAGTATTCCCAGCGAGGCGACCTGCACCGGGAAGGTCCGCTCCACTTCCATCCCCTCCACAAAGGAGAGGGTGTAGGAAAAGGCGATTTCCAGCGGAATGTCGCCAGGAGAAATCGGTTCGGTGTACGCGATGCCCCCGTCCGTTTGGACCCAATGCTCGTCTGCCGGTTCTACGGTCTCCAGGTCGGAGACGTCGGGCGGCAGGGTGAAGGCAAGGGTAATCCGCCGGCCCGTCTGCGGGTCTTCCCGGCCAACGTAGGTCCGGTCGCCGGTGTTGGTAACCAGGTAGAACTCACGGACCTCCAGCCGGTTCTCCGCCCGGCGCAGGAAGAGGTGGAGTTGGGTGATCACCACCTGGGAGGGGTCCTCCGTCGTCCCGCCTCCCTGCGGGGCAGGGGTCCAGGCCAGAAGAAGGGGCAAAAGCAAGAATAAGAAGACGAGTCGTTTCATTTCTCGCATCCTCGGGTATGAACAGGACGCCACTTTCTGGGTATCAGACGCCACTCCGCTGCGCTCCGGGGCTGGCTACAAACGGGACGCCACTCCGCTGCGCTTCGTGGCTGACTACAAACGGGAGACGCCACTCCGCTGCGCTCCGGGGCTGGCTACAAACGGGACGCCACTCCGCTGCGCTTCGGGGCTCACTACAAACGCCACTCCGCTGCGCTTCGGGGCTCACTACAAACGCCACTCCGCTGCGCTTCGTGGCTCACTACGAACAAAATCACGGGCGGAGCGGGGCGCCGCAGCGGGCGCAGAAGCGGTCCTCGGGGCCCACGCGCCGGCCGCAGCGGGGACAGAAGTGGACCTCATCTTGAACGGCACTCTGCTCCGCTTCGTGCCTGACTACGAACGAATCAGCGCGGACTTGCGCCACCCAGTGCTCTATCGCCCGGTCGGGGTCGGGGGCACGGCGGAAGGGCCGCGCCAGCCAAGCCCCGACCACCAGGGCCAGGGACAATCCGATCAGAATGGAACCGATGCTCATCAAAGCCTCCGTTGGGTCCGCAAGATAAATCTTGCGCTACGTGATGACGGAGCGCAAGAGTACAGGTCGCAAGATAAATCTTGCGCTACGTATCTATTGAGCCAGCCCGGACAGGGCGGCCCGCAACTGGTCCGCCGTCACCGGGCCGATGTAGAAGCGGACGACCTTCCCTTCGGCGTCCACAACGAAGGTCTCCGGGACGCCGGTGATGCCATAGAGGTCGGCAAGCCGACCCGTCGGGTCCAGGCCGACGGGATAGGTCAGGCCGTGCCGGGCCAGGAAATCCCGCACCGCCGCCTCCTCGTCCTTGTAGGCGATGCCCACAAACGCCACGCCCCTCTCCCGGTACTCCTCCCAGACGGCCTGCAGGTCCGCCGACTCCGCTTCGCAGGGTGGGCACCAGGAAGCCCAGAAGTTCACGACCACGACCCGCCCGCGCTGAGCGGAAAGGGAGAAGGCGGAGCCGTCCAGCAGGGCCAGGTTGAAATCGGGCGCCGTCTGTCCGGGGAGGGGACGGCCGGAGGATTGAGCCGGGGCGCCGTGGCCCGGCCCCCACATCGCCACGCCCGCCGCGACCAGGACGGCCACCCCCACCAGCAGGGCGACGGTGTTCCAGAGCGCCCGCCGTCGGGCCTGGGGAACCGTCAGCCGCCCCCCGGCCGGAGAAGGCCAGAAGGCCAGGACGCCCCCCGCCAGGAAGACCAGCCCGCCCAGCCACAGGAAGGAAGCCAGAGGGTTGACGAAGGCCTTGAACGTCGCCGTCGCGCCGTCGGCAGACCAGCCGGTCAGGACGACGTAGAGGTCCTCCCGAAGGCCAGCCCGCAGCGCGGGGACCGTCACCGTCTGGTCAAAGTTGGCGTATCGCTCCAGACGGGGCTGGAGGGTCACCCAGTAGGCGCCGTCCCGATAGACGGAAAGGACGGCCCAGGTGGAAAGACGGTCGCTGGCAAGCAAGTCCTGCCGGATTTCTTCAAAGATGAAGGTATAGCGGCCCACCTGGGCCGGCTCCCCGGCACTCAGGCTCAGGTTCCGCTCCAGGGGGTACATCCGGGTGCCGATGACGCCCACCAGAATCAGGGCGATGCCCAAATGGACGACGTAGCCGCCATAGCGGCGCCGGTTCCGGTCCACCAGGACGGCCAGGGCCGCCAGGGGGCTTTCCCCCTCCCGTCGGCTACGGGCCCAGACATCCCGGACGATTTCGGTCAGCGCCGTCCCCAGGGCCATGCCGGTCAGGGCGAAGCCCAGAAGGGCAAGGGGACGGGTGAAACCGGAGAGGGCCGCCAGCCCGACGGCAACCGCGCCGCCGATCAGCGCCGGTACGACCCGACGGGCCTCCAGCCGCTGCCGACCCGCAACGGGACAGAGGGCCAGGAGGAGGATCAGGACGGCGAACTGGGGAGCGGTCACCCGATCAAACCATTCGGGCGTCGCCTCAAAGCGGCGGCCCGTCAATGCCTCCGTCAGAGTGGGCAGGAGGCTTCCCACCAGGACCGAACCGGTGATGACCAGGAAGAGGGTGAGAGTGAGGGTGAAGAGTCCTTCCCGGGAGAGGAAGCCCTCCGGGGGCCGTTTCTCTTCCAGCACAGACCATCGGCGGGAGATCAGAGCCAGGGAGCCCACCAGGGTCAGGCCGATGGCGGCCAGGAAGTACGGGCCCAGATTGGAGCGGACGAAGGCGTGGACGGATTGGATCATCCCGCTGCGGGTGGTGAAGGTGCCGAAGAGGACCAGGACGAAGGAGAAGGAAACCAGGAGGAAGTTCCAGATACGGAAGCCCCGCCGCTCTTCCTGCATCGCGGCGCCGTGGAGGAGAGCGGTGGCGGTGAGCCAGGGCATCAGGCCGGCGTTCTCCACGGGGTCCCAGCCCCAGTAGCCACCCCAGCCCAGGACGTCGTAGGCCCAGCGCGCGCCCAGCAGGAGGCCCAGTCCCAGGAAAAACCAGGCCGCCAGGGTCCAGCGGCGGACGGCGCGGGTCCAGCCGTCCACCTCACCGGTGACCAGCGCGGCCATCGCGTAGGCAAAGGGGACGGCCATGCCGACGTATCCCAGATAGAGGGCCGGGGGGTGGAAAATCATCCCTGGATGGCGCAGGAGGGGGTTGAGGCCCAGCCCGTCGGCGGGGACGGTCGCCGTCCGAACAAACGGGTTGCTCAGGAAGAGGGTGACGCCGGTGAAGAAGGCGGTGATGAGGGCGAGGAGGGAGGCCCTCACCCCCTCCCCCCTGCCCCCCTTCCCCTCTCCCGCTTTACGGGAGAGGGGGAGGGGGTTGGGGAAGGGGGTGAGGGCAAGAAAGAGCGCCTGCAGGAACGACCACAGCAGCAGCGACCCCTCCTGCCCGGCCCAGAGGGCAGAGACCTTCAGGTAGAGGGGCAGGGTGCGGCTGGAATGGTTGGCGACGTAGCGAATCTCAAAGTGGTCGGTCAGGAAGGCCGACAGGAGCAGGAGGAGGGCCAGGCCCAGGAGGCCCGTCGTCGCCAGGACGGAGTTGCGGGCGCTTTCGGCCCAGCGAGGGTCATTCCGGCGCAGGGAGAGCAGCGCGGCGACGGACGCGTAGAGGGCCGTCGCCAGCGCCAGGCCGACCGTCAGGATGCCGATTTCGGCCAGCATTACGGCCCCTCCACCTGCTCGGGGACCGCTTCCTGGTAGCGGGTGGGGCACTTCAGGAGCACCTCGTCGGCGTAGAAGCGCCCGTCCTCCCCCAGACGGCCCCGGATGATGGCCTGGCTCTCGTGCCGCAACAGGTCCGGCTTGACGTTATCGTAAACAACCTCCAGGCGCGGGGCATTCGGGTTGTTGACGGCGGCGTGGAGGACGGCCGCCAGTCCACCCGCCCGCTCCACCTCTTTCGGGTCGGCGGGGACCTGGACAATGGTGAAGGTCACCCGAGGGATGCTGGGGTCGTAGACGATGGAATCCCCCAGCACTGCCCCGGAGACGGTCAGGTTGCGGCCGACGGCCCGGTCGCCCATCGCGCGCAGTTCCTCAATGGTGAGGAAGTAGTGAGCCGTGCTCCCGGTGTTGCTGACGATGAGGTAGATGACGGCCGCCAGAATCAGCAGTCCGGCGAAGATGAATTTCCCTTTTCCGGCCATTGTCGCTCCGTATCGGGTTTAGAATACAGGGGTAATTGTAACAGAAAGGGGGAAAGAGTCAACCGATGAAGCGTATAAACGTGATAAAGTGAGGCGTGAAACGTGAGGCGTGAAACGTGAGGCGTGAAACGTGAAGCGTGAAACGTGAAGAGGGGGCGGGTCAGAGGAGGGAGACGGGGATGGAGTCGGTGATGCGGATTTCGTCCGGGCGGACGGTGCAGCGGAAGGCGTGGACCCTCACCCCGACGCGGGCTGCCTCCGCCAGCGCGGCCGCAAAGGCCGGGTCGGCCCGGGTGTGGGGCATGAAGGCCTCCGCGTCGGGCCGCTGGACGACGAAGACGACGGCGGCCCGCTCTCCCTGTTCCACCTGGGCGGCCAACTGGTGGAGGTGCCGCTGACCCCGAAGCGTCGGCGCGTCGGGGAAAAGGGCCACCCCGTCCTCTACCAGGGTGACCGACTTGGTCTCCACCCACAGGGGGCCGCCGGGGCCGTCCAGCCGGAAATCCAGACGGCTCTCTCCACAGCGCACTTCCCGCTCCAGCCGTGTGAATCCGGAGAACTCCGTCAGTCTCCCCTCCACCACCGCCTCGGCGAAGAGCGGCCCGGGCAACCGGGCATCCACAGAGACCAGCACACCGGCGTACTCCACCAGCAGGAGGTCCAGCGGGGTGCGGCGGCGGGGGTCGGGATGGGGAACCAGATAGCAGGGCCGCCCTGGGGTCAGCAGTTCGGTCAGGCGGCCCGAGTTGGGCAGATGGGCCGCTACCGGGCGCCCGTCCACCTCCACCCGGACGCGGAAGCGGTTCTCCCGCGCCAGGAAGCGGCCCGCAACGGTCGGCGGCAGTCTCATCGTCCTGTTTCGTGCCGCTACAAACGTCAGAATGTGCCAGGCACTTTTGGAAGTGCCCGGCACATCTGGTTACAGCACGGTGCCGATGGTCAGGCAGACGAAGGCGCCCAGCATGTAGAGGCTGGCGAATTTGAAGAGCACCCAGTTCAATCTCTCGGTCGGTCGGAGCAGGACGGCGACGCTGAGTCCGGTCAGGCCGGCGCCCAGGACCGCCAGGACGCCCAGGGTCACGGGGTGGATGCTCAGGAGCCACCCGGCCGTCCCCAGAACCGCCACGTCCAGCAGGGTCGCCAGGGCAATGACCCGTCGGGTCGCCGTGGGCCCGTAGACGTTGGGCCAGACGGGGACGCCCGCCAGGTGGTACTCGCGGGCGTAGTGGGTGGCCAGGGTCAGGATGTGGGCTGGAATCCAGAGGAGGACACCGGCGGCCAGGAGAACCCCCACCAGGTCCACCCGCCCGATGGCCAGCGCCCGCCCGGCCAGCGCGGGCATGCCGCCGGAGATGCCGCCCCAGAGGATGGAGAGGGGCGTCCGGCGTTTGAGCCAGAGGGTGTAGACCCCCAGGTCAATCCCGAAGCCCAGGGAGACGATGAGCCCGAAGAGGGGGGAGAGGGCCCAGGCCAGCGCCAGCCCGGGGACGGAGAGGGCCAGGCCAAATATCAACGCCGCGCGCACGCTGACGCGACCGGCGGGCAGTGGACGGCGGACCGTCCGGCCCATGCGGGCGTCAATATCCCGGTCCAGAATCATATTCAGCACGGTACATCCGGCAACCGCGCCCGTCAGGGCCAGCGCGGCGGCAGCCAGTTCGCTCCCGTTGACGGCGCCGGGCCGGCTCAGCGCGTAGGCGCAGACGCCGGTGATCAGCAAGAGCAGGGTCTGCAGGGGCTTGGTCAGGGCCAGATAGGCGCGGGCCGTCTGGGCCCGCCGGCGGGCCAACGGGACCGGCCGGAGGGACGTCTCCGTTGTCAGGTGGGTGTTAGGCTGAACCACTTCGCTCCTCCCTTTAACCGCAGAGAGCGCAGAGGGCGCAGAGAAATTTAAACAAATGCGCCCTTCGCGTTCCCCCGATGGATTGAATCGCGCTCAATTATGCCACGAAACGAGCAGAGTGTCCATTGTCCGCGCAAATCGGGTGTGTCCCATTTTCGTCGGAAGCCCACTTCCGCCCGCTTCCGCCCGCCGCTTCAGCGGCGGGCTCAGATACCAAAGCCCTGACGGGCTATCCGGAAGCCCCTGAAGGGGGCTTCGCATCTGAGCCAGGGGCTTTTAGCCCCTGGCGTAGGTAGTTACCGAACGAGACAGAAATCCCGGGGATTATGGGCAGTACCCCTTCCAGAAACTATCGCAGTCCCGAGGGTCCAGGAAGGGACCATTATCGCGGATGGCGACCGCAATCTCGCTCCCCCAGGCCCGCCCAATGGGCTGCCCGCCCCGTACCGCCGGTAGATAGGCCCGTCCCTCTGCATTTTTCTGCTGGTAAAGGGCCAGCAACGACGGCTCCACGCAGATGCCCGTGATGTGAACGGTGTAGCCGGGGTAAACGTCATCCTCGCGGGCGTAGCGGAGGGTGATTTCCTGCTGGGAGGCGTAGAGGACCAGCGCATCACATCCTCCATCGCCGCATTCGGTCCCGATCATGTAACTGCTATCCGGCACCCGAACAATGGCCTTCGGGGAAGTCTGAAGCCCGATCACCGAGACTTCGGGATTTGTCCATGGCGTCGGGACGGGCTGACCGTTCTCCCAGTCCCAACCGTTGGCCTGATAGGTGTTCAAGATAGGCGGTGTCGGCTGGCCCTCAAATATGGCGGTGAACTGGGGCGGGGTATTGGGATCGTTAGAAGGCCCAAAATTGACCAGTCCCTTCTGTTTATCCACCGGGTTGTACCCCAGCAAAAGCAATCGGTAGTCGGGATTGTTTTCCGGCGGAGGCTTGTTCGGGTCGTAGCCCTGACCCGGCATAATGGAAAGGGCCAGGTAACTCACCCCCGGGATCGGCTCGCAGGCATTGGGGGCTTTGGAGACCAGGGGGAGATAGACGAAGTGGTCCATCTGGGCCGGGGCGACGGGCGGGGGAGAACCCTCGGCCATCGCCGACCCCCATGCCATCTTCGTCACGACGATCAGGAAGATAGCGGTCGCACTCAGGCGAAAAGCGCGGGGCATTTTGACACCTCCGGATAGCCTCCGCCCGACGGTAACGCCAGGCTCATTCGGCAAAGCCCGCGGGGGATGGTTCATAATCGGTGACACTTTTTGCCCTCACCCGCCTCACCCCCGGCCCCTCTCCCACTCGCCTGCTTCGCTGCGCTCGCAGTGACATTCTTCGGCGGCGGAGGCCCTCACCCCTCCCCTGGCCCCTACCTTCTCCCGCAAGCGGGCGAGGGGAGGGGGAGGGGGGATAAAGGGGGGTGGGGGCAAAATCGGTAGCACTGCAT
>DAOTWL010000007.1:0-3300 GCA_034435875.1 Anaerolineae bacterium | reverse complement strand
GTTGCGAACGAAGTGAGCAACCCGGCCGAAGGCCCAAAGAGGCTGACTTTCAGTCAGCGCCGATTGGAAATCGGCCTCCCTGGACGCTTCGCGCCGGGCGTCAACCTGCGTTGAGGCCCCTGAAAAGGGCGGCGCAGGCCACCCTGGTTGCGAACGAAGTAAGCAACCCGGCCGAAGGCCCAAAGAGGCTGACTTTCAGTCAGCGCCGATTGGGATTGGAAATCGGCCTCCCTGGACGCTTCGCGCCGGGCGTCAACCTGCGTTGACGCTTCTCAGGGGGCCGGGGGTGAGGCGGGGTGAGGGCAGATAAAAATACGGGGTTTGCCACAGCAGCCTCCGGCCGCTGCGGTAAACCCCATTTTACCCTGAATTCGCCAGACCGCAATCAGCCTGTAACCGGCGAGAGAGCGGCCTGAGCGACACTTCTCGCCAGAGCCTCCCGTCGGCAGGCGGGGCAGAGATCCCACCAGGGGGTTTCGCCGCCCCCCAGCGCTTCCTGAACCCGGGGGAGCAAGGAGGCCAGTGCCTTCTGGGGCGCGAAGGGTTGCCCGCAGGCCGCGCAGCGCTGCAGGGCGAACGAAAGTTCCACCGCCGGGGGTGCCTCGGCGACCTCCTCCAGCCGAAGGGCCCCGGCCGGGCAGACCTCCGGGCAGCGGGAGCAATCTTCCTCGCAGACGCCGGGGAAGTGCAGGGCGCGGCGGCCATCCCCATCCTGCAGAGAAATCAGAGAAGCCGGGCAGACCGAGGAGCAGGCCCGACATCCGAAGCACAGGTCCGGGTTGACGAAAAGCCCCCTCATCGCCCCCTCCTTTCCAGGCCGGTGGCCCACTCATGCCCGGCCACCGCCCGCCGCCAGGCGGCGAAGTCGGCCACGCAGCGGTAGGTCAGCGCGGCGCTGGGACAGGTCAGCGCGCAGGCCGGCTCCTCCCGATGGGCGCAGATGTCGCACTTATAGGCCCGTTTCCCCTTCAGGTCCAGCCCCACCGCCCCGAAGGGGCAGGCCCAGAGGCAGAGTTCGCAGCCGGTACACCGCTCCGGCAGGAGCCGAACCCCGTTCCCGTCCCGTACCAGCGCCCCGGTATGGCAGACCGCGATGCAGGGTGCGCTTTCGCAGTGGCGACAGAGGACGGGGACTCCTCCTCCGTCCACAGAGACCACCCAGACGTTCCCCCGGCCGCCGTGTTCCCGCGCGCAGGCCACCTCGCAGGCGTAGCAGAGAATACACCGTTCCGGACGCAGCAGAATTTCCCGGCCCATCTTTCACCCCTCCCCGGCCACCAGTTCCAGCGTGCAGGCGGCCACTTTGTAGGACGGAACGCGAGCCTCCCGGTCCAGTTCCTTCAGGGTGAGGGCGTTCACGCCGGGGAAGTGGAAGGGCAGGAAGGCCAGCCCCGGTTGAACCTGGTCGCTGACCCGGACCCGGGCCTGGACGTCGCCCCGGGGGGAGCGGACGCGCACCACCTCCCCGTCTTCCACCTCCAGCCGCCGGGCATCCTGCGGATGGACTGCCACCCAGACTTCGGGGGCGTAGGCGGCCAGTTCCGGCAACCGACGGCTCATGGAGCCAGAGTTATAGTGGACAACGACCCGTCCGGTCGTCATCCAGAGAGGGAAGTGAGCGTCCGGCTCCTCCGGCGGGGGGCGGTGGACGACCGGGTGGAACCGCCCCCGACCGCCGGGGGTGGCGAACCGCTCCCGGTGCAGAATCGGCGTCCCCGGATGGGCGGGGTCGGGGCAGGGCCAGAAAATCCCCTCCGGCGCGGCCTGGAGCCGTTCCGGTGTGATGCCCCCGTAGGCCGGGACGGCGCGGTTGATTTCTGCCAGGACCTCCTCCGGGGTGGGCACGCGCTCCCATAGCCCCAGCCGTCTCCCCAACTCTCCGATGATCTCCAGGTCGGGGCGGGCCTGGGCGGGCGGCTCCACGGCCTTCGGCGACCACTGGACGCGCCGTTCGGTGTCGGTGTAACTGCCCGCTTTCTCGGCCCAGCAGGCCGCCGGGAGGACGACGTCGGCCAGTTGGGCCGTCTCGGTCAGGAAGAGGTCCTGGACGGCGAGAAACTCCAGGTTCTCCAGCGCCCGCGCCGTCTCCCCTGCCGCCGGGTCGGAGACGACGGGGTTTTCCCCCATCACCAGCATCCCCCGCACCCGGCCCTCCAGCGCCGCGTCCATCATCTCCACGACGCTCAGGCCGGGAGAGGCCGGGAGGTCTTCCTGCCCCCAGACTCGGGCCAGGCGACGGCGCCCTTCGTCGTCGGCCACGGGGACATAGCCGGGGAGGAGTTCAGCCAGCGCGCCCATGTCGGAGGCGCCCTGGACGTTGTTCTGGCCGCGCAGGGGGAAGAGGCCGGCGCCGGGCCGCCCCACCTGTCCGCAGAGAAGGGCCAGGTTGGCGCAGGCCAGGACGTTCTCCGTCCCCACGGTGTGCTGGGTGATGCCCATGCAGTAGACGATGGCGGAGGCGGGGGAGCGGGCATAGGCCCGGGCCGCGCGCAGGATGTCCTGGGGGGCCAGTCCGGTGATTGTCGCGGCCTGGTCCAGGGTGAAGTCCGCCAGGGCGGCCCGCAATGCCTCAAAGCCCTCCGTCCGGGCGGCGATGAAGCCGTAGTCGGCCAGCCCCTCCCGAAGGATGACGGCGGCCATGCCGTTGAGGAGCGCCGCATCCGTCCCCGGGCGCAGGGGGAGGTAAAGGTCGGCCATGCGGGCGGTGGGGGTATAGCGGGGGTCGGCGACGATGACGGTGGCCCCCCGGTCCCTGGCCTCCCAGACCCAGCGGGCGACGACGGGGTGGTTCTCGGCGAAGTTGGAGCCGATGACCAGGATGCAGCGGGAGTGGGCCAGGTCGGGGATGGGGTTGGTCATGGCGCCGGAGCCCAGGGCCTTGCGGAGCCCCACCACCGAGGGGGCGTGGCAGAGGCGGGCACAGTGGTCCACGTTGTTGGTGCCCAGCAGGCGGGCCAGTTTCTGGAAGAGGTAGTTCTCCTCGTTGGTGGCTTTGGCGGAAGCCAGGAAGCCCAGCGCGTCGGGCCCGTGCTCCTGGCGGATGCGGGAGAGGTTCCGGGCGACCCGGCCCAGCGCCTCGTCCCAATCCGCCTCCCGGAACCGTCCGTTCTCCCGGACCAGCGGGCGCTGCAGCCGGTCGGGATGGCCGATGATTTCGTGGGCGACGTTGCCCTTGGGGCAGAGGGCGCCGAGGGCGACCGGGTGGTCGGTCAGGTACTCCACGCCGACGGCCCGGCCGTCCTCCACCTGCAGCTCCAGGCGGCATCCGGCGCCACAGTAGGGGCAGAGGACAGAGATAAT
>DAOTWL010000006.1:0-14416 GCA_034435875.1 Anaerolineae bacterium | reverse complement strand
ACTTACGCAGTTCACCCGTAGGACGGGCTTTTCAGCCCGTCCGGACCGCTTCTCAGCCCGTCTGGACGGCCTGGAAAGGCCGTCCTACAGGGCAAGTGCGTAACTCCTGCCAACTTTAAGTTAACGCCTGTTGTCCTGCAGGGATTCAAACAACGAAAGTTGGCGGGCCGGGCGGCGACCGTCCAGCAGGATAAAGGGCGCAGCCCGGTCGGCGGCGATCCCCAGAGCGCGCAGGTCCCGCAGGTCCTTCAGTCGTCCCTGACGGCGCGCGGCGATGAGGCGGTCGGCGCCCTGGGGGCCGATGCCCGGCACCCGCAGAAGGGTCTCCCGCCCCGCCCGATTCACCTCCACCGGCGCCTCCGCCAGATGCTCCCGCGCCCAGGCCAGTTTGGGGTCCGTCTCCAGCGGAAGATTGCCGTCCGGGCGGAAGGGGAGTTCCTCCACGCTGAAGCCGTAATCCCGCAGCAGGAAGGAGGCCTGATAGAGGCGGTGCTCCCGGAGGGGCGGGGTGGGCGGGTGGGCTTCCAGCGGCGTCCCGGGGACGGGACGGAAGGCCTGGAAGTAGGCCCGGGCCAGCCCCAGGTGGCGGTAGAGGAACGCCGTCACGTGCAACAGTTCCAGGTCGCTCTCCCCCGCCGCGCCGACGACGAACTGGGTGGTGGAACTGGGGGCCGGTCCGGGCATCTCCCGGCGGAGTTCCTCTATCCAGCGCAGTCGGCGGAGGAGTTCGTCGGTGAACTGCTTGTGGGGGGCCAGCGCGGCCAGGCGGCGGTCGTTGGGAGCCTCCAGATTGACCGAGACGCGGTCCGCCAGCCGCATCGCCGCCGCCACCTGGTCCCGCTCCGCGCCGGGCATAATCTTCAGGTGAATGTAGCCCCGAAAGCCCCAGCGGCGGAGAATCTCCGCCGTGGCGATGAGCCGGTCCTGGGTGTGGGGGCCGCCGCCCAGAATGGAGGAACTCAGGAAAAGCCCCTCGGCGACCCCGCGCTGGTGGAGTTGCAGAAACAGGCGGGCCAGTTCGTCGGGCGTGAAGGTGGCGCGGGGGCAATCCCGTCCGGCGCGGAACGCGCAGTAGAAGCAATCCCGCTCGCAGGCCGACGTGAGGAGCGTCTTCAGCAGCGCGATGCGCCGGCCGCCGGGCATCGCCGCGTAGTGGATGCATCCGGAGAGGTCGGACGGAAGCCCGGCGGGGGCCGGGAGCGGCCGTCCCGCCGCATTCACCTCCTCGGCCGGTTCGTAGCAGGTCGCCGGCCCCAACAGCCGCAGTTTCTCTACCGGGTCCATAGAAGGCTCACCATTCCCCGTGAGAAGATGGTTCGTAGTCAGCCACGAAGCGAAGCGGCGTCAAAACGGCACTCCCCTTCGTTCCGTGCCTCACTACGAACGACTTTTCAGACAAGCCCCGAGAGAATATCCGTTCGCCGACACTATACCACAAAATTCGCCGGGCGGGAAACGGTGCATCGTTCCGCAACGGCTTGCCCTTATCGCCGTCTATAGTACAATTTTCCCACACGGAGACACAAAGACGCGAAGGGTTTCTCCGTGCTCTCCGTGTCTTTGTGGGAGCATACCAGCGCAAAGGTCGGGCGATGAAAATCCGCATCAAACTTCTGGCCCATTATCAGCAGTATCTGCCTCCCGATTGCTCCTCCTCTTCGTATGAGGCGGAAGTCCCACCGGACGCCCGGGTGGAGGACGTCCTGGCCGGACTGCCCGTGCCCCCGGAGGAGAGCGTCGTCCTGGTGAACGGGCGCACCCCCCGGCCGGGACAGGTCCTGCAGGAAGGCGACGTCCTCTGTCTGTTTCCCGCCATCGGCGGCGGTTAACCCTTACCTCAGGAGGCACAATGTACGGCTGGAACGGCAGAATCCTCAGAGTCAACCTGACGACCGGAGAAACGAGCGTAGAAGAAGTGGACCCGCGCATGGCGCGGGACTTCATCGGCGGACGGGGGTGGGCCATCCGCTATCTCTACGACGAGATGGACCCCCGGGTGGACCCCCTCTCCCCGGAGAACAAACTGGTCTTCGCCACGGGGCCCCTCACCGCCACCCCGGTCCCCACCGGAAACCGGTATATGGTGGTGACCAAATCCCCCCTCACCGGAGCGCTCTCCTGCTCCAACTCCGGCGGCTTCTTCCCCACCGAGATGAAGCGCACCGGGTTTGACCTGTTCATCTTTGAGGGACGGGCAGAGCGGCCCGTCTACCTCTGGGTGAACGACGACCGGGTGGAGATTCGCCCCGCCGACCACGTCTGGGGCCGGACCGTCTTTGAGACGGAGGACATGCTGCGGGCGGAGACGGACCCCCGCGCGCGGGTGGCCTGCATCGGCCCGGCAGGAGAGCGACTGGCCCTCATCGCGGCCATCCTGAATGAGAAACACCGCGCCGCCGCCCGCTCCGGCGTGGGCGCGGTCATGGGCTCCAAGAATCTCAAGGCCGTCGTCGTGCGGGGCACCCGCCGGGTCCCCCTGGCCCACCCCAAAGAACTGAAGGCCCTGGCCGACCAGGTGGTGGAGGAGGTCAAGCAGGCGGTGGCGGCGGGGAAAGCCACCCTGCGGACGTACGGCACCGCCTATGTGCCCCCCGTCACCAACGAAGTGGGCATTCTGCCTACTTTTAACTTCCGGACGGGGGTCTTCGCCGGGGCGGAGGCCATCTCCGGCCGCACGCTGACCCAGAAGTACCTGGTCCGCCCCAAGGCCTGCTACGGTTGCCCCATCGCCTGCGGCCGGGTGACGCGGGTGGAGGACCCGGTCTTCGGTGGCGAGGGGGAGGGGCCGGAGTACGAGACCATCGGCTCCCTGGGCAGCGCCTGCGGCGTGGACAATCTCGCCGCCATCACCAAGGCCAACTACATCTGCAATGAACTGGGCCTGGATACCATCTCCGCCGGGGTGACCATCGCCTGCGCGATGGAGATGTACGAACTGGGCCTCATCCCCGAATCGGATATTGGCCGGCCTCTGCGCTTCGGCGACGGGGAGGCGGTGGTGGAGATGGTCCGTCTGGCGGGGCTGCGGGAGGGCTTCGGTGACCTCATCGCCCAGGGGAGTTACCGTCTGGCCTCCCACTACGGCCATCCGGAGTACTCCATGAGCGCCAAGAAGCAGGAGTTCCCCGCCTACGACCCGCGCGGGGCGAAGGGGATGGGCCTCCTCTACGCCACTTCCAACATCGGCGCCTCGCACATGGCCGGGGATACGGCCTATATGGAGGTCTTCGGCGTCCCCAAGAAGGTGGACCCTCTCTCTTGGGAGGACAAACCCCGGCTGGTGAAGTACTTTGAGGACATCTTCACTATTGTGGATGCGGCGGGACTGTGCGTCTTCCTGAGCATCCGCTACCTCTTTGAGCCGACGTACAATGTGGAGCCGGTGCGGATTTCCCGGCTGATGGAGTACGCCACCGGCGCCGGGTACGATGAGGAGACGCTGCTGCGGGCTGGAGAGCGGGTGTATAACCTGGAGCGGATGTTCCTGGTGCGGGCGGGGTTCTCGCGGGCCGACGACACGCTTCCGCCCCGGATGTTGCATGAGCCGATGCCGGAGGGGCCGGCGAAGGGGCATGTGGTGGAGTTGGACCGGATGCTGCCGGAGTACTACCGCCTGCGGGGCTGGGATGAGAACGGGGTCCCGACGCCGGAGAAACGGGCGGAGTTGGGGCTCCCGTAGGGGGAGGAGGTGAGAGCATGGACCTGGGACTTGAGGGCAAAGTCGCCGTGGTGACCGCCGCCAGCCGGGGGCTGGGCCGGGCGGTGGCCGCCGAACTGGCCCGGGAGGGCGCGCGGGTCGTCATCTGTGCCCGCCAGGAGGGGCCGCTGGAGGCCGCCGCGCAGGCCCTCCGCGCGGCCACCGGCGCCGAAGTCGTCGCCGTCCCCGCCGACGTCGCCGACCCGCAGGGGGTGGAGCGGGTGGTGGAGGCCGCCCGCGCCCGCTGGGGCCGGATAGACATCCTGGTGACCAACGCCGGAGGCCCCCCGCCCGGCCGTTTCCTGGAACTGACCCCCGCCCACTGGGAGGCGGCCGTCCAACTGACCCTGATGAGCGTCGTCCGTCTCTGCTACGCCGTCGTTCCTACCATGCGGGCTCAGAAGGGCGGCTCCATCGTCGCGATGACCTCCGTCAGCGTGAAGCAACCGCTGCCCAACCTGATTCTCTCCAACAGCCTGCGTATGGCCGTGGTGGGCCTGGTCAAGACCCTCTCCGACGAACTGGCGCCGGACGGCATCCGGGTGAACGCCGTCTGCCCGGGCTGGACCCGGACGGAGCGGGTGGTGCAGTTGCTGGCGGACCGGGCGGCCCGCAGCGGCACGACGGTGGATGCGGAGGAGGCCAAAATCACAGCCGCCATCCCCCTGGGCCGGATGGCGACCCCGGAGGAAATCGCCCGCGCGGTGGCTTTTCTGGCCTCCCCCGCCGCGTCCTACATCACCGGCATCAGCCTGCTGGTGGATGGGGGGTTATATCGGGGGGTGTAGGGGCAACCCTTTCTTGTTTTTAGCCACGAATTCCACGAATTTTCACGGATTTATTTTGTTTTTAGCCACGAATTCCACGAATTTTCACGGATTTATTTTGTTTTTGGCCACGAATTCCACGAATTTTCACGGATTTATTTATTTTCTTCGTGAAAATTCGTGCCATTCGTGGCGAAACGATCTATGGATTCCGACCTTCCAACCCGTTTTATCGGCGTCCCCGTGGAGGTCATCCACGACCGTCCGCCCCCGCTGGAGAAGCGGCCTGGCCCGCCGGACGGGTTCGTCTGGGAGGGGCGGACGTACCGGGTGGTGGCGGTCCTGCGGGAGTGGCACGATTACTCCCTGCGCGGCAGGAGCCTGGCCTTCTACGTGAAGGAGCGGGGGTCGTACCGGGCGAAGGCGGCCGAGCGGCGCGGCACCTGGGGCGTGGGCCGGGATTACTATCGCGTCCGTACGGCGGAAGGGGAAGTTTTTGACCTCTACTACGACCGCGCGCCCCGGGGGCCGGGGGAGCGGAAGGGAGGGTGGTTCCTGTGGCGGCAGATTCTGGAGAGCCGGTAACGGCCTGGCCGACAAAACCGCTTCTGGAAGGCACCGGGCTGCTGCTGGCCCTGGCGGCCGGGTGGCTGCTGGCGCGGCTCTCCCTGCCGACGGCGGTGGGGCTTCTGGGCCTGGCCGCACTGGCGGCAGGGACGGTTGCCGAGCCGCTGATGGGGGTGGTGACGGGCCTCTTCCTGGGCCTCCTGCGCGCTTATCTGCAGAGAGCCGTCCCCCAGGTACCGGCTCAGGTGGGTCACCTCTTCGTCGCCCTGGCCCTGGCCGCCCACTGGGCGCGCGGCATGCTCTATCGCCGCCTCCCCCTCCCGGTCGGACGGGCACACCCGGCCTCCCCCCTGTTCCTGCCCGTAACCGCCTTCCTGGGTGTGGCGACCCTATCCCTGTGGAACGCCGAGGGCCCTTTCCTGGACATCGGCGCGCCGGAACTGGTCAAATGGGCGGAAGTCGGGCTGGTCCTCTGGCTGGTGGCCGAACGGGCCACCCGCCGCTCACTCCCTGCCCTGCTGGCCGGCATCCTGGCAGTCGGCGTCTTCCAGGCCGGGGTCGGCCTCTACCAGTCCACCCTCTGGGGCGAGGCGCCGGAATCTTTCCTCATCCCCGGCACCCCTTTTTACCGCGCCTTCGGCACCTTTGAGCAGCCCAATCCCTACGGCGGGATGATCGGGATGACGATGGCGTTGATGGTGGGGGTACTGGGGGTCGGCGTGGTGGAATGGGCCGGGCACCCGGGAAAGTGCCCGGCCCATGGGGTCATCCTGCTGGGCGGAAGCGCGCTGATGGGGGGCGCGCTGGTGGCCTCGTGGAGCCGGGGGGCATGGATCGGCTTCGCTGCCGCGCTGGCTGTGATGGCCCTGGCCCTCCCCCGAAAGGCCCGCTGGGGATTGGCGCTGGCCGCCGGATTGGCCGTCCTGTTCCTGGCTTTATATACGGCCGGAGGGCTCCCCCAGCGCATCGTCGCCCGGCTGACCGAATTCACCGCCGACCTGCGGTTTCAGGACGTGCGGGGCTTGGGCATCAACGACGCCAACTACGCGGTCATAGAACGGCTGGCCCACTGGCAGAGCGCGCTGGAGATGTGGCGCACCCACTTCTGGACCGGGGTCGGCATCGGGGGATACGAACCGGCCTACCCGCAGTTCGCCCTCATCAATTGGCCTCTGGCTCTGGGGCACGCCCACAACATTTACCTGAACATGCTGGCGGAGACGGGACTGGTGGGCCTGATGGCGTACCTGCTCCTCTGGGGATGGGTCTTCTGGCAGACGTGGCGGGCGACCCGCCGCACCACCGGCCTGGCCCGGGGCGTGGCGGTGGGGCTGCTGGGGGCCTGGACCCAACTGACCGTTCATCACCTCTTTGATAACCTCTACGTCAACAACGTCCACCTGCTGGTGGGGCTGCTGCTGGGCCTGCTGGCAGTTGTAGCGCAAGATTAATCTTGCGCTACACCCAGACCCCGTTTTCCCGAATCACCCCCGCATACCAGCGACCGCTATCCTTGATGTACCGCTTCTGGGTGTCGTAGTCCACGTAGACCAGGCCGAAGCGCATCCGGTAGCCGTGGGCCCATTCAAAGTTATCCAGGAGCGACCAGACAAAGTACCCCTGGACCGGCGCGCCGTCGGTGAGGGCGCGGTGGACCTGGGCGATGTGGTCCCGCAGGTAGCGGATGCGCCGCTCATCCCGCACCCGCCCGTCCAAATCCACCCCGTCCGGCACCGGGATGCCGTTCTCGGTGACCAGGATGACCGGGGGCCGGTAGTCATTCCAGACCCGCATCAGCAGTTCGTACATCCCCGGCGGGTAGATTTCCCACATCTGGGAGTACTCGCTCCCCTCCGGCTGGACCTGGGCCAGTTCCACCATCGGGAAAGACGGGTCGTAGCGGGCCACCACGCGGGAGTAGTAGTTGACCCCCAGGAAGTCCATCGAAGCCGTGAGATAGCGGGCATCCTCCGGCGAGACCTCCGGTACCAGCGACCCCAGCCGGGCCCGCATGTCCTCCGGATACCGCCCGAGGAAGATGGGGTCCAGGAACATGCGGTTCAGAATGCCGTCCATCCGCTGCGCGGCCAGCCGGTCCGCCTCCGAATCGGTGGCCGGGTGGACGGGGCTGAGGTTCAGGGTGATGCCGACGCGGATGGGGCGTCCGGCGACCGCGCGCAGCGCCTCCACCGCATAGCCGTGGGAGAGCAGAAGGTGATGGGCAGCCCGGGTCGCAGCAGAAAAGTCCTGAATGCCCGGCGCGAAGTCCCCGAAAAAGTAGCCCAGCATCGCCATCACGAACGGCTCGTTGTGGGTGATCCACCAGTTCACCCGGTCGCCCAGCCGTTTCGCCAGCACGCCCGCGTACTCGGCGAAATAGTGGACAATGTCCCGGTGGGGCCAGCCGCCCCGGTCCTGCAGCGCCTGGGGCAGGTCCCAATGGAAGAGGGTGACCACCGGTTCAATCCCCCGGGCCACCAGCGCATCCACCAGCCGGTCGTAGAAATCCAGACCGGCGGGGTTGACCCGCCCGGTCCCTTCGGGCAGGATGCGCGGCCACGAAACGGAGAACCGGTACGCCTTCAGGCCCAGTTCGGCCATGATCTGGACGTCCTCCTCCCACCGGTGGTAGTGGTCGGCGGCGACGTCGCCGTTGTGGCCGTGGTAGATTTTCTCCGGATGTTCGTGGCAGAACGTATCCCAGATGGACGGCCCCTTGCCGTCCTCGTTCCAGGCCCCCTCTATCTGGTAGGCCGAGGTCGCGGTGCCCCAGATGAAGCCGTCGGGGAAGCGCAGGAATCGTTGGTTGGACATGGAGACCTCCTGTTGAGTGAGATAACGGCTACATGCCAGACATCTCCGAGGTGCCTGGCACGTCCAGTGAGTGGACGGCCTTTTCGGGCTGTCCGGACGGGCTGAGAGCCCGTCCTACCAGCTATTTACGGAAACACCAGCAATCGGGCGTCGTCAAAGAAGGCCGCCTTGTGGGGGACGGCCCAGTCCGGCCGGGCGTAGACGCAGACGGTGACCCGTCCTTCAGACCCCACCCGCACCCGGGGGGAGCGCAGCACGACCAGGTTGTCGTTCTGGTTAATGGACCGGGTCTCGCTCCAGCGCGCCCCCTCGCAGGTTGACCGGCCCGCCGGGTCAATCCCGGCCCGTACCTGGATACCCCCCTCGTCAGCGTAGCCTTTGGCCTTGATCTCAAACTGCACCTGGGTCCCGGCAGTGACGGTGACCACCTGGTAGAAGGTCAACTGGAATTTGGCGTACTGGTCGGTGGATTCGATCTGGAGCGTATTCCCTGTGATGAAACGGACCGGATCGTCGGCGTACTTGAATTTGGGATAGGCGTAGGAGTTATCCGGGTCATACGGTTGACCGGCATACCAGTTGACAACGGGCTCCGCCACCCAGCCGGGGATTTCGTAGAGGGTAATCTGGTCAAAGGTACCGTTGACCAGTTCGGGGGGCGGGACCGGTGTGGGCGTGAGGGTCGGGAACGGCGTCGGCGAGGGCCGGGGAGTCGGCGGGAGCGGCGTGGGACGGGGGGTAGGGGTGGGCGCGGGGGTACTGGTGGGCGTCGGCGTGAAGGTCGGCGGCAGGACGGATGTAGCGGTCGGCGACGGCGTGGGCGAAACCCTGGCCACCTGACGCTGGGCCGCCAGGCGAGGAGTCCAGATAACGGCCGCCAGCATACCGCCCAGCACCAGGCAGTCCGCCAGCCCCAGCAGGATAATAATCGTCCACTGTCGGCGTGTCATCGTCCCTCCTGTGTAACTGTTGGCGCCGAGTGGAAATCGGCCTCCCTGGGGGCAACCGCTGTAGGGGCAGGGCTTGCCCCTGCCCCATACAGGGCAACCCCAAGGGTTGCCCCTATGGCCTCACCCCTCCCCCGGCGGCTGCGCCGCCACCCCCTCCCTCAAGTTTGGCCTTTTTGCCCAAAGTCTTCCTGGATAGGCCTCCAACCGCTTCCAAAGCATAAAAGAAAGATTATTTTTCACTGCGGCGGCGAAGCCGCCGCAGTGAAAAATATCTTCTTTTTGTTCTTCTGGCCGGGCAGGAGGCCATTTTGGGCAATTTTCTAACCTCCTCCCCCGAAAAAGCCAAACTTCAGGGGAGGGGGCCGGGGGGTGGGGTGAGGCCCCTCACCTCACCCCCAGCGGCTTCGCCGCTACCCCCTCCCCTGACCAAAGGTCAGGAGAGGGGCCGGGGGTGAGGTGAAGGCGGCGGGGGAGGGGTGAGGCCCAGAAAGGCTAACTTTCAGTCAGCGCCCCTCAGCGGCACAAACCCCAGGGTCGGCACAATCGCCTGCCCCTCCGTCAGAATCCAGTCCAGATACGCCCTGACCACCCCGGTCGGCTCCCCGGCGGTGTACATATACAGCGGGCGGGAGACCGGAGAAGGGGCCGCCGGGGTCCCTCCCCACCGCGATCACCTTCTGGTCCGGCGTGACGTACCCCAGGCCGTCGTAGCCGATGGCGTTGGGGTTCTGACGCACCTCAGTGCTGATGCCCTCCGACGAGGGCATCAGCAGCGTGTCCGGGGAAAAGAGCAGGTCGCTCTTCGGGTCCCCCAGCCGGACGACGTGTTCCAGAAAATAGACGTAGGTCCCGGAGTTGGACTCCCGGGAGAGGAGGACAATGGGCCGGTCTTCGCCGCCGACCTCTTTTCTTTCCAGTTGGTGATTTTGCCGGTATAGATGTCCGAAATCTGCTGGAGGGTGAGGTGGTCCACCAGGTTGGAGGGGTGGACGACGACGGCGATGGCGTCCAGCGCGGCGGTGAACTCCACCGGATTGATGCCATTGGCCCGCGCGGCCTCTATCTCCTCCGGCTTCATGGCCCGGGATGCGTTGGCGATGTGGGCGGTGCCGTTGATGAGCGCGGCGATGCCCGTCCCCGACCCTCCGCCGGTGACGGAAATGCGCACCTCCGGGTGCTCCTGCATGTAGGCCTCCGCCCAGGCCAGCGCCAGGTTGACCAGGGTGTCGGAGCCGATGTTGATGATGGTCTGGACGGGGACCGCCGTCTCCGCCGGGGCAGGGGCCGGAGAAGAGCATCCGACCAGCAGGACCAGCAGGGCCGGGACAATGAGCCAGCGGTACCTCATCGGCATGTTGCTTTAATACTTGCGCACGATGGCCCGGTACGACATCGGCTGGCGGCACTGGAGAATCTGGGTCTCCTCCCGCTGGCGCCGGACCTCGTTCAGGTCCAGACGGGCCACCACATACCCCTCTACCGGCTCGTCCATCATCCCGTGGATGTGGCCGGTTGGGCCAACGATGGCGCTCTGGCCGAAGAAGGTGTAAGAGGGCTCTTCCCCGATCCGGTTGGCGGCCGCCACGAAGACCGCGTTTTCGTAGGCGCGCGCCTTCAGGTACGTATGCCACTCATCCTGACGGGGCGTCTCCCAGTTCGCCAGTACCACCAGCAGTTCGGCCCCGTCCAGGACCAGGCTGCGGGCCACCTCCGGGAAGGCCAGGTCCCACCCGATCATCAGCCCGACCCCGCCGAAATCGGTCTCAAAGGGCGTCAGACGGTAGCCGGGGCGGAAGGCCATCCGCTCCTCACCCCGCAGGTGGATTTTGTTGTACTGGCCGATCACATCGCCGTCGGGCCCGATGAGCACGGCGGAGTTATAGAGGATGCTCTCCACCCGCTCTTTGGTCACCAGACCAAAGGCAACGTGGACGCCGTAGTCGGCGGCGCGCTGGCCGATGAGGTTGACGGCCGGGCCGGGCACCCGCTGGGCCATCTGGGGGAAGTGCGGCCCCACCTCGTAGCCGGTCGTCACCAGTTCCGGGAAGACGATGAGGTCTACCGGTTGTTCGGTAGCGATGCGGCGGATGAATTCGCCCATCTTGGCCAGATTCTCTTCCATCTGGCCGAGAACTGGTTGCATCTGCACGGTTGCGACGGTGATTTCTGGCATGGGTTCTTTCCTCAAAGTGAAAATGGGGTATGCTCTTCCTGCCCCGCGGCGTCATTGGAAGTGCATATTGGCGGCAAAAAACGTTTGCTTGCATTGCGCTCGCCGCGCTTATCGCTGACCATTCTCGCCCAATGCAGCGTCCAGGGTAGAAACAAATGACTCATAGTTGCCGTCGCGCAGGAACTGAAAAAAGGCATCGTAATCTCGCGGCGTTAAGAAATGGAAAAAGTAGCGACATTCACTCTGCTGTTGGTTCAATATCTCAAAGTGCTGGCGAGCATAGCGATATTTGCCCTTGTTCTCGTCCGACGGATCGGTTGTTTCCTCGTCGCCTTTGATTTCAATAACCAGTATGTCGTTGCCCTTTTTGATGAAAAAGTCCGGGTTGAAGTAGCCGCGCTTCGGGTGCTCGCCTTTGCGCCAGGCGTACTCTATTTCGTAAAATCCCTGATCGGTGGACTTGATCCAGGCATCTACGGCAGCGGCGTTTTCCGGCTTGAGCAACTGCCGGACAAAATCGCGTTCTGGTTTGCGCTCGGCCAGGACAACGTTGAGCGGCGTTTTGAACAGATAAGCGTTGTCTATATAGACCCAGGCTGCGCGCGGCAAGATTTCGTCCTCTCGCATCTCTTCCAGCAGCGCTTTGACCTCTTCATCGCTCAGGGAAAAGGCGCGTTCATCGGCGAAAACGGTCACTTCGCCGCGACGCAACGCGCCCACACCCACGCTATCCCGTGGTCTATCCCTGGTGCTCAGAGATTTTACGGCCTGCGGCGTCATCTTGTAACGCACTCGCTTGGCCGCCCCGCGCTGAAGCGTTCCGAATGCCGCGTAGAGCCGCTGGCGGTTTTCCTCACTCACCTGATCCCTGGTTTCGCCCACCCGCTGCAAAGACTCGCGGATCAAGGCTTTCAGCCACTCCAGATTGTAGCGTTTGGCATAGTTCGTCTGACCTTCGGTCTCCAGGTCAATCGAGGCCAGGCGGTAGTGGATCTGCTCGGCAACCTCATCCACCGTGTACATCCTGTAGTGAACCAGCGTCTTTTTGGTGCGCTGGTCGCCGCTGACCGCCCGCTCGTAGGTCGTCTCGCGCTCCATCGCCGGCACCTGCGAGATCAGGGTGACGAACCCCTTGCTGAAATCGTATGCCCCGGTCTGCTCAAACTCCTCCACCGTCTGCGTTTTGCTATAGTCCAACTGGTGCAGGGTAAAGTGGTAATCCGGCGACTTGGTCACAGGATAGGAATACAGCCGTTTCTCAACCTCCATCACCTCGTCCACCAGATGACGGATACGGCTCGACCAGGCATCGTGGTTGAAGACGGTCACCACCGGGCGCTCGCCACGGTAGTCGTTGGGGATACGCAGGCCACGCCCCAGCACCTGGGCGATAAGCAGTTTGCTGTTGAAGGCGCGTTCCTCGTGGGGCACGATCTGGAAGACGTTTTGCACGTCCCAGCCTTCGGTGAGCATACTGACTGAGGTGATCCACTCTACGGGGTTATCGGGGCGGTCCACATCGGCCAGGGCGCGCACGTTGGCCTGGTGCTCCTGCGCCGAGGTGACGATGAGCACCTTTTTCTCCGCCTCCTCGCGTGGAATCCCCTCCTGTTCGGCCAGGAAATCAATCAGGTCGTCGGTCAGGCGCTTGCAGGCGGCAATGTCACGGGTCACCAGGATGGTGAGCGGCTTGACCTTGCGGTAGCGCGCGGTTTTGTGCTCACGGTGGTTGTCGTAGATCTTTTGGAACTTTTCGTGCTGGCTCTGTGAGGTATCCTCGGCCACATAGTCAATGCTCTTGGCATAGCCCTGCTCAATTGCCTCACGCAGGGAGTAGCGATAGACCACGTCGGCAAAGTAGTCGTTCTCAATGTAGCAGGTGCCCGAGAAGCCGACGACGTAGCGGAAGCCAAAGTCCGGGTCCAGCAGGAACTCTTTCCAGCGTTTCAGGCTGCGGCTGGTGGCGTCCTGACCGATGGGTTTGTTGTAAACGTGGTGCACTTCGTCGTTCAGGATCAGTGTGCGCTCCCCTTTGCCGCGCAGACTGTCGCGGATGGAGGACTTGACATGCTCCAACGTGGCGTGAAAGTTTTCCACGCAAATCGTGCCGTCCACGATGGACTCGCTGCCGTTGATGATGTGCGGGTTGCGCACGCGGGCGTTTTCGGGCAGGAGGTCGCGCAGGGTGACGTCCGCCGAAAGGGCGCGGAACTTGAGCAGCAAGCCTTCCTCGATCGTGCGCGATGGGCAGAGCACCAACACCCGATCCACCGCGCCCTCGGCCAGCATGATGCGGGCGATACCGTACATCACGTAACTCTTGCCTGTGGCCGTCGCCAGGTCCACCGAACAGGAGAGTTGCTCCGGCAGTTGCAGATGGCGCGCCATCTCGGCAAACGTGCCGTAACGCTCGCGCAACGTCTCGTTGGAGTAGAAATTCTCCTCGGCCAGGGCACGCAAGTTGGGATAGCGCCCGCCCAGCAGGTAGCGCAGGACGATGCGGATGGCCTCTTTCTGGTATTCGCGGCTGCCGCACAGCGCGTCCAGGAACGGTTCGTATTTGGTGATATCGAAGCGGGCCGGGTCCACGCTGGGGCTGACCCGCAACACCAGGTCCTGGTTGCGAAAGGTCTGCTGGTCACGCATCGGCGCCTCCTTGCGGTTGGAAATCAGCCAGCGTCTTGACCTCGCGGTACTCGTTGCCGTAGATGTCCATATAGATGATCATCACCTGTTTGCCCAACGATTCCAGAGGCATGCGCACCTGCCAGCCGTTCTTGGCGATGTCGGCAGCGTAAAAGACGGCGTCCAGGGCAAAGACCTCGCCGTCATAGTCGTAATCCACCATCACCATTGAAAGTGTCTCCAGGTTGCCCTTTTGTGTCGCGCCCTTGACCATCGCCCGGCTCTTGAAGGTCTTGATGTGGATCACTGCCTCGTCAATCAGTTGCCCCTCGCGCGGCTCGACCCGGTACTCGCATTCCACCTCCGGCAGGCGGATGAAGTCAAAGCCCACTGCCTCCACCGTCTCGTTGACCTGGCTTTCGTCCACCGGCTGGGTGATAGCTTCAAAGTCGCGGGAGTGGAGTTCGTTGATGATGGAGTAGGGGATGCGCAGGATGTAGTAGCGGGTGCGGCCCTTGTCAATGTAATCTTCCAGGAAGGTCACGCTGGCCGCCGGAGCGATGATGAAAAAGCGCGCGCCGACCTTGCCGCCGATCTGGGCGTGCAGGTCGTCTATGAAGCCACGATCCAGCACTACGCCGCCGTGCTGCAGGTGATTGAAGACCAGCACATCGTCCGCGCCGCGATAGCCGTCCAGTTGCACGCCGCCGACGGTGTGCGGCTCGTCGCGGCAGCCGAAGAGGAGCAGGCCAAAGCGCCGCCACTCCTCCCAGGGCAACCGCTTGAGTTGGGAGAAGTCGTACAGGCCGGCGTTGTAGAGGGT
>DAOTWL010000005.1:0-14193 GCA_034435875.1 Anaerolineae bacterium | reverse complement strand
ACTTACGCAGTTCACCCGTAGGACGGGCTTTTCAGCCCGTCCGGACCGCTTCTCAGCCCGTCTGGACGGCCTGGAAAGGCCGTCCTACAGGGCAAGTGCGTAACTCCTGTCCGCGTTCTTCCGCGTGAATCCGCGTCCGATTTCCGAGGAGGCTCCTATGCGCATCCTGGAATCCGGAATGGGCGAACTGCTCCAGCCGATAGACCTGGACGAGTTCCGCGAGTGGAACCGGGAGAAAAAGGCCCACGGTCTGGTGGATAAACGGATGACCGAACAGGAGGCCATCTCCCGGTTCGTTTTTGATGGGTGCTACATCGGCACCGAACTCTATGGCACCGTCCGCGCGCCGATGAGCCTGTGTCGGGAGGTCATTCGCCAGGGCAAGAAGGACCTGCGGGTGGCCGGGCAGGGGGTGCTGGAACTGGACCTGTGGCTCGGCGCGGGCATCGTTAAAACCCTGGATATCACCTACATTGGCCTGGAGGTCTACGGTACGTCTAACTGCCTGCGCCGCGAAGTGGAGAGCGGACGGGTGGAGAAAGTCGTGGAGTGGTCCAACGGCGGCATCACCTGGCGCTTCAAGGCCACCGCCATGGGCGTCCCCTTCATCCCGGTCCGCTCCATGCTGGGCACGGACACCCTGCGCTACAGCGCGGCCAAAGTGGCCGAGTGCCCCTTCACCGGGATGAAAGTCTGCCTGATCCCCGCCCTCATCCTGGATGTGGGCCTCATCCACGTCCACCGGGCCGACCGCTACGGCAACGCCCAGATTGAGGGCATCAGCGGCTTCGCCTTTGAACTGGCGCGCGCCTCCAAACGGCTCATCATCAGCGCCGAGGAGATTGTGGATACGGAGGAAATCCGCCGCTACCCCGAACGGACCCTCATCCCCTACTACCTGGTGGACGCGGTCGTCCATGCCCCCTTCGGCTCCTACCCCGGCGAAATGGTCTATATGTACGAGCGGGACGAGGAGGCCATTCGCGAGTGGGTGGAAGCATCCAGGACGGAAGAAGGGACCCAGGCGTATCTGAACAAATACGTCTACGGCGTTGCCAACCACCAGGAGTACCTGGAGTTGGTCGGCTGGGAGCGGCTGGAGCGCCTGAAAGCGGCAGTGGAGGGACGGTGATGAGTGCACCGAACTACAACCCCACCGAACTGATGATCTGTCTGGCGGCCCGCCAGATTCCGGACGGCGTGACCGCGTTCATCGGTACGGGCATCCCCATGCTGGCCGCGAGTCTGGCCCAGAAGATGCACGCGCCGAACCTGATCCCCGTCTTTGAATTCGGCGGGACCGGCGCCATCCTGAAGCGGCTGCCCCGCGCCGTGGGTGAGGGCCGTACCTTCTACCGGGGCCTGGTCGCTTCGGGCATCTGCGATATTATGGAGACGGCCGCGCGCGGCTTCATTGACTACGGCTTCCTGGGCGGCGCGCAGATTGACCCCTACGGGAACCTGAACTCCACCATCATCGGCCCCCAGCACCATCCGCCCAAAGTCCGCCTGCCCGGCTCCGGCGGCGCTAACGACGTCGGCTCCCTCTGCTGGCGGACCATCATCATCATCCGCCACGACAAACTCCGCTTCGTCCCCAAAGTGGATTTCATCACCACTTCCGGCTACCTGACCGGCCCGGGGGCGCGGGAGGCGGCGGGGCTCCCGCCGGGCACCGGCCCGTACCGCGTCGTCAGCACGCTGGCCCTGCTGGACTTTGACGAGGAGACCAAACGGATGCGGTTGCTGGCGACGAATCCGGGGGTCCCGGTGGAGCAGGTGATAGAGAACACCGGCTTTGAGTTGATTATCCCGCCGAACGTGGGGCAGAACGAGCCGCCCACCGAGGAGGAACTGCGCCTCCTGCGGGAAGAGGTAGACCCGGAGCGGTTTTATATTTGATTTGATTGCAGGGCAACTCCTCTGGAGTTGCCCTGCACACCCCCCATCAGGAGGTACAGCCATGATCTGCCCTCAGTGTGGAACCGACAACCGTCCTGGTGCGCGCTTCTGCGCCCAATGCGGGGCGCCGCTTACCGCCGAGACGGCAGCCTGGAGTCCTTCCCCTGTTGAGCCCGCCTTCTCCGTTCCCCCTCCCCCACCCCCTCCTTCGCCGATGATCCCTGCCCCCGGACCTGTCGCAGTGGAAAAGCGGTACCCCATCCTGCGAGTCCTCAGCGTCATCTACAAGATCCTGGGTGGGATCGTTGCGGCGTTCACCATCCTGGGAGCCATCGGCTCCTGCATCGTGGGTATCGCCGGAGGCGCTGCCTTAGGAGAACTGGAACGGCAACTCGGTACGCCACTGCCGGGCATCGGGGGCGTAGTGGGTGGAATCATCGCCGGTCTGATCGTCTTCCTCTACGGTGGATTCATCGCGCTCTTTCTCTACGCTTTCGGTGAACTCATCTCCCTTTTCATCTCAATGGAAGAGAACATCCGCTCGCTGGCCCAGCGGTGACCCTGACCGGCCCCAATACGGCTTCTCGCTCACCGCATCTGTCCGGATGCCGCGGTCCCGGGATTTGCACTGGTTTCTGAGCCCGCCCCGGCCGGACGGGACAGATTCCCTCCCCTTGGGTAGGTCTACAGAAAATCGTGGCGGCGCTCTAACTGATGCAAGAACCCCCCAGATGTAGGATAGCCTTTCCAGGCTGTCCCCAAATATGGCGGGCTGAAACTCCAGAAGCAGGTCCGGCTGTGGCCCTAAAGCCCAAACCTTTCCAGGCTGTCCCCAAATATGGCGGGCTGAAACCCTGCCCTACGTCTTCCCACGATTCAATGCAGTGCTACCTCCCTCTTCCCCTTGCGCAAATCCGTAGAATGCGCGATAATTCCCTCCGGTGTCGTCCGCACCAAGCCCCAACTCCACAAGGAGGTCACGCATGGCCCTGCCGAACACCCGGAGTGTCAGCGACCTGATTGATCTGCTCATTCAGGCGGAAACATCGGCCCAGGCATTGTACCTCCGACTGATGGAAGCCTTCGCCCACGAGCCAGAGGCCGCAGAGGTGTGGTGGAAAATGGGCGCCGACGAAGCGGCCCATATCCGACTGGTGGAACAAATCCGGGCCTCCCTCCCTCCCGAGCGGCTTCTGGAGCCAGCCGACCCGATATGGTTGGAACAGGCCCGCGCGGCCGCCCGCTTCTCCCCGGAACGAGTACTGGCCCGCATCCACACCCTGGAAGATGCCTATCAGGAAGCCCACGCCTTAGAAAACGGGGAACTCAACGCCGTCTTTGAATTCGTGATGACCGAGTACTCTCCCAAACCACTGCGCGCCGGTTTTGTCCACAACCTGCTTCGGGAGCACGTGGCCCGCCTGTACGGCCTGCGGACGACCGAATGGCGGCGAAACGTCTCCAAGCAATAGTCCTCCTGGATGGAAACCGTTTTCGCCCTGCGCTGGTATTTCGTCCTCCAACTCTTCGGCCTGGCCGCGCTGCCGATCACGCTTCGCCTCTTCCGCCGGATGCCCGGCCGGGGGTACGCCTTCGCCCGCCCGCTGGGAATGATGGTGGGTGGGTACCTTTTCTGGCTCCTCTCCGTCTTCGGCTGGCTGCCGAACACGCCCGGCGGGGCCGTGGCGGCCTTGCTCCTGATGGCCCTCGCCGGCGCCGCCCTGTGGCTCTTCGCCCGGCCTTCCTCCCATGCCCCTGCGCCCCTGGGCCCTGCGACCTGCGACCCTGCGACCCTGCGCCATGCGACCGTCGTAGAACTCCTCTTCGCCCTCGCCTTCGCCCTCTGGTGCGTCGTCCGGGCCCACATGCCCCGCATTGAGACGGCAGGCGGGGAAAAGTGGATGGAGATGGCGTTCCTCAACGCCGTCCTGCGGGCCCCCCGCTTCCCGCCCCACGACCCCTGGCTTTCCGGCTTCGCCATTTCCTACTACTACTTCGGCTACGTGATGATGGGCATGCTGACCCATCTGGCCGCCGTCCCCTCCACCGTCGCCTTCAACTTGGGGATCGCGACCCTCTTCGCCCTCACCGTCACCGGGGCCTACGGGCTGGTCTACGCGCTGCTGGCGGGAGAGGAGAAAACTGTAGAATCCGATCAAATCCGCGTCCCTCCGCGTTCATCCGCGTCCGATACCGAATCCTTTCAAATCCGCGTCCCTCCGCGTTCATCCGCGTCCACCAGAGCCGGCGCGGCCTGCTGGGGCGCGCTGCTGGGGCCGCTGGTGCTGGTGCTGATGGGCAACCTGGAGGGGGTGCTGGAGGTCCTGCACGCGCGGGGGCTTCTCTCCGCCGGGTTCTGGGAGTGGCTGGACATCCGCTCCATCAACGTCGCGCCGCCGCCCTTCGCCGAGGGCTCCTGGATACCGGACCGGTTTATGTGGTGGTGGCAGGCCTCCCGGGTCCTCCACGACACTGCCCCCTGGCACACTCCGGCCAACCCGGCGGATTGGGAGGTCATTGACGAATTCCCGGCCTTCTCCTTCATCCTGGGGGATATGCACCCCCACCTGCTCTCCCTGCCCTTCACCCTCCTCGCCCTCGCCCTGGCGCTAAACCTTTTCCTTTCACCGCAGAGAACGCAGAGGGGGCAGAGATTTTCTGCTGATTCTCCGATTCTCCTGATTCTCTCTTCCCTCTCCCTGGGCGGCCTGGGATTCCTGAACACCTGGGACCTCCCGGTCTACTTCGCGGTCTTCGCCGCCGCCTTTCTCCTTTCCGCCGGCCTGAAAAACTGGAAAACCGCCCTCACCTTCTGCCTCCTGCTTCTTGCCTCCTTCTTTCTTTACCTTCCCTTCTGGCTGGGCCTCCGCTCCCAGGCGTCGGGCATCCTCCCCAACCTCTTCAACCCCACCCGTCTGCCCCAGTTCCTGGTGATGTTCGGCCCCCTGCTCTTTCCCCTCGTCGTGTGGACGGTGGGGGAGGCCCGGGAGCGGGGAATCCGCTGGAGAGATGCGGCGTTCTGGACGGCGGCGATTGTCCTGGTCCTGCTGGTCCTTCTCCTGTTCGCCGTTCTGGTCCATCCCCAGGGTCGGTTCTACCTGACCGCGCTGCGGAGCGGGGGGCCCATCCCCGGCCTGGAATCCGTTCCGGACGCCCCTCGCCTCATCCTCGGGCGGCTGCGGGAGCGGTTTCTTTCCCCCTGGACGGCCCTCTTTCTGACCGCGCTGCTGGTGTTAGCCTCACCCCTCCCCCCGACCCCCTCCCCTCTCCCGAACAAAGTTCGGGAGAGGGGAGGGGGTGCCGCCGAAGGCGGCGGGGGAGGGGTGAGGCTCCTCATCGCCGCCGGCGCCGCGCTGACCCTGGCCGTGGAGTTCTTCTACCTCCGGGACCACTTCGGCACCCGGATGAACACCGTCTTCAAGTTCTACTTCCAGGCCTGGACGATGTGGGGGATTGCCGCCGCGTATGCGCTGGCCCGCTTCTGGATGCGGGGGCCGCGCTGGGCCGCGTGGGCCGGCGCGGCCCTGGTCGCCCTGGGGCTGGTCTATCCGGCGCTGGCGATTCCCACCCGCGCGCGGGAGTACGGCGGCCCCCCCACCCTGGACGGCGCGGCCCACCTCCGCCCCCTCTACGGGCCCGACATGGCGGCCATAGACTGGCTGAACGCGCATGTGGACGGCGTCCCTGTCATCCTGGAGGCCCCGGGCGACCGCTATCGGGCCTACATCTACGAGGGGCGGGTCTCCGCTTTCACCGGCCTGCCGACCCTCCTGGGCTGGGGCGGGCACGAACACCAGTGGCGCGGCGACTACGCCGAACCCGCCCGCCGCGAGCCGGACATCCAGACCCTCTACACCACCACCGACGCCGACCGGGCCTTGACCCTTTTGAAGCAGTATGGTATACAATACGTCTACGTTGGCCTGCTGGAGCAATCCCGCTACCCGCCGGACGGCCTGGCCAAGTTCGCCCGGATTGGCGAAATCATCTACGATGCAAATGGAGTGAGGATTTTTCGGATTCCGTACTCCCTACTCCGTATTCCGTAGTCCGTCAACGGAATACGCAATACGCAATACGCTATGCAGACCACCGATCCTCCGGAAAAATCCCTCTGGCTTTTCCTGATCCTGACGGCCGCCGCCCTGCGGCTGGTGGGGCTGGGCGCCGCGCCGCTCACCTCCGCCGAAGCGGTCCAGGCCCTGGCCGCGTATCAGACGGCCCACGGAGGCAGAATCCCGCCCGAAGCGCAAACGATTTCGCCCCTCCTCTTCCACGCCAACGTCCTCCTCTTCGCCCTGTTCGGCGGCGGGGACGGGCTGGCCCGCCTGGTCCCGGCCCTCTGCGGGGTCGGGCTGATGCTGACCCCGCTCCTCCTGCGGCGGTACCTGGGCCCCTGGGGCGCGCTGGGAAGCGGCCTGATGCTGGCCCTCTCCCCCACCCTGCTGGCCCTCTCCCGCACCCTGGACGGCGCCGTCCCGGCCGCGCTGGGGGTGATGCTCCTGGTCGGAGCCGTTGCCCGCTACCTGGACTCCTGGCGGTCGGCCTGGATCCCCCTGGGCGGGGTCGGGCTGGCGCTGGCGCTGACTGCCGGGCCCGATGCCTGGAGACTGCTCCTGGGGCTGGCCCTGGCGCTGGCTGTCGGGCTCTGGGTCTGGCGGGAACAGTTGCCCTGGGTCTGGCCGATGCTCCGCCCCGCGCTGGGGCGCGCGCTGGCAGCCTTCGCCCTGGGCCTCTTCGTCTTCGGCGCCGGGTTGGGCCTGCACCCCGCCGGTCTGGCCGCGACCGGGGAGCAATTCCTCCGCTGGCTGGCTCCGGAAGGTGTGTACGAAATAAATTTTGTGTTACAGGTGGTATCTGAACCCCTGATCCTGCTGGCTGGCATTGTCGGGGCCGTTCTGGCCCTCTCCCGCCGCCACGGAATGGGGCTTCTCTGGCTCTTCTGGGCCGTGGTCGGTATCGTAGGGGCAGGGCTTGCCCCTGCCCCATCGGGGCAACCGCAAGGGTTGTCCCTCCATGCCCCCTTCTCCCCGGTACTGTGGCTGGTCCCGCTGGCGGGTCTGGGTGGGTTGGCAGTGGAGGCGCTGGCCCGCGCGCTCCTCAAAAGCGCCCGGGGCGCTTCCGGATGGGTCTACGGCGCCCTCTCCCTGACCCTCTGGGTCCACTCCGGCCTGGTCCTGGCCCGCTACTCCCGTTACGCCCAGCCCGCCGACCTGCTCCTGGCGGGCGTCGGGCTCGCCCTCCAGGTCCTGCTGGTCCTGCTTTTCGGCGTCGCGCTCTCGCTCCCAGAAGGGGACGAAACCCCGGAGGAAGCGACCCGGCGTGCCCTTCTGTTCGTCCTGTACCGGGCCGCGCTGGTGCTGGGCATCGTCCTGCTGGCCTTCACCTTCGCGGCCGGGTGGCGGGTGGCCCGGGTCTGCCCGGGCGAGCCGACCGGCGCGCCGGGGGCCGTCTCCGACCCGGTGGCCCCTGACCTGCACCGGCTGGCGGCGGAGACGGAGCGGGTCCTGACCCAGACCCCCGCCCGCGCCGAGACGGAGTGCCGCCTCCGGCTGGCACACCCCGACCCGGCGGTGGCCTGGGCCCTGCGGGATTTCGGTACGCGAGATAATCCGCAAGATAAATCTTGCGCTACTGCGGCTGTCATTATTGCCCCCGCCGGAGCCTCCGTTCCCGAAGGCTACTACGGCACCGCCTTCACCCTCCGCCGGGCCTGGAATCCGCCCCGGACCCTCCACGAATGGGTCCGCTGGGGGTTGTATCGGGTCTCCCTCTCTCCGCCCCCTCCGGCGGATCCGGTCATCCTCTGGGTACGGGAAGATGTGAGGGAACAATGACGGGAATCCCCGCTGCGATCCGGTACCTTCGGAGAATATCGCCGCTGCCGGCTCCGGTAGCCATCGGTGGCACAGTGCTCCTGCTGGGATTCACGACGGCCATCGGCATCTGGCTTTTCCAGCAGGCCATCGCGCTGACCCAATGGAGCACACGGGCCAGCGTAGATGTCCTGGGACGGTGGACGGCTCTGATCATGCCGGTCCTCGGCGGACTCCTGGTCGGGCTGGTTTCCCATTTCTTTCTGGGGGAAGAACGACACCACGGCGGGGCGGGTATCATAGAAGCCATCGCGCTGGCGGGGGGACGGCCGCGGTACTGGCGGACGCCCCTCAAGGCCCTGCTGGCCGCCCTCTCCATCGGCGCCGGCGCGCCGGTGGGCCCGGAGGACCCCTCCGTCCAGATCGGCGCTGGACTGGGCTCTATGCTGGGGCAACGGCTGCGCTTCTCCGACGAGCGGGTCCGGGTCCTGGTTGGCGCGGGGGCGGCGGCGGGGATCGCGGCCGCGTTCAACGCTCCCATCGCGGGGGTCTTCTTCGCCCTGGAAATCATCCTGGGCGATATCAGCAGCGACGCCCTGGGCTTCATCCTTCTGGCGGCCGTCGCATCGGCCATCCTCACCATCCCGCGCAGCGATACCGTCATCCTCCCCGGCGACATCCTGACGGTGGTCACCGAGTCGGATTCGGCCGAAGCCCTCCGCACCCTCTGCGCGCCGCAGCCGCAACCCGAAACCGGAGCAGCGAGATGACGAACCATCCCGAACCTGCATCCTGGCTGGACCGACCCGTCCTGAAAGGCCTCCCCATCACCCGGGAGCAGGGCCTCTACCTCCTGCTCATCCTGATCTGCCTGGTCTCCCGGCTGGTGATGCTGGGCTATCGGGTCCAGACCCACGACGAGAGCCTCCATTGCAAGTTCTCCTGGGACCTCTACGCCGGGCTGGGGTTCCAGCACAACCCAATGATGCACGGGCCGCTGGAATTCCACATGACCGCCCTGATGTTCTTCTTATTCGGGGATAGCGACTTCACAGCCCGCTTGTTTGACGCGCTCTCAGGGGTCGTCCTGGTCGCCTTTCCTTTCTTCATGCGCCGCTGGCTGGGACGGTGGGGAGCCCTGGCCGCGTCCTTCCTCCTCCTCTTCTCCCCCTCCATCTCCTACTACTCCCGCCACATCCGCCAGGACATCCCCACCGCGCTCTGGGCCGTGCTGACCTTCTGGGCGGTCTTCCGCTACCTGGAAGAGGGGCGGGACCGTCACCTCTACATCCTGGCGGCGGCGCTCTCCCTGATGTTCGCCACCAAGGAGGTCGCGTTCATCTACACCGCCATCTTCGGCCTCTTCCTGGTCGGCCTGCTGGTGGTGCAGGCCCTGAGCCGGCCCTGGGAGCGCCGGGAGGCCGAAATCGCCGTCTTCGGCGCGCTGGTCGGACTGGCGGTGGGGTTGCTCCTGCTGGCAGTGGGCCTGGCGGGGAGGGGCAAGATAAATCTTGCTCTACTGGTCAGACCAGGAATTGGATTGGCCGTCCTCTCCCTGCTGGCCGGCGCCGTCGCGCTCGTCTACGGCATCTGGCCCCGCCGGAGGGAATATCGCGCCCTGGACCTGGTCTTCCTCATCGGCACGCTGACCCTGCCGTTCCTGAGCCCGCTGCCCATCCACGGCGCGGCCTGGCTGGCCGCCCGGCTGGTGGAGCGGAACCCCAACCTGGGGAGCATTCCCTTCTGGCTCCACCTCTCCCGGCTGCACCCCACCGACTACACCGCCCCCGCCATCTACTACTCCGGCGTCATCCTGGCGCTGACAATCGCGGCGGCGGTCGCCCTGGGCCTCCTCTGGGACCGGCGCCGCTGGCCGGTCGCGGCCGCCATCCACACCGGCATCTTCTTGGTCTTCTTCACCACCGTCTTCACCAACGGCGGCGGCATTGCCTCCGGCTGGGTCGGCTCCCTGGGCTACTGGCTGGAGCAGCAGGAAGTCCAGCGGGGCGGTCAACCCTGGTTCTACTACCTGGTCATCCTCCCCCTCTACGACTTCCTCCCCCTCCTCGGCTTCCTGACCGCTACCCTCTTCCTGCTCGTCCGCTCCGTCCGCAACCTCCTCCGCCCTCCAACCTCTAACGGTTCGTCGGCCACGGGTCACTGGTCATTGGTTCATTGGTCATTGGTCATTTGGTCATTTTTGTCCTGGTTCGGCTACTCCTACGCCGGGGAGAAGATGCCCTGGCTGGTCATCCACCTCACCCTCCCCATGGCCCTGCTCTCGGGCTGGCTGGTCGGCCGTCTGATAGAAGGGGCGGACGGGGGGACGGTCTGGAAGCGGCACGGCTGGCTCATCCTGCTCTTCTGGCCCGCGCTGGTCGCGGCGGCGGCGACGCTGGCCCAGGCCGCCGGAGGCCCTCTGGGGACCCAGCGTCTGGAGGACCTGCTCAACCTGGGCGCACTCATCGGCGGGATCGTCGGTGTGCTGGCCGTCGGGAGCGCGGTCGCCTGCTTCTGGGCGCGTGTCGGCGGGCGCAACGGCCTCCTGCTGACCGCGCTCACCGTCTTCCTGGCCCTCTCCCTGTTGACGGTCCGCATCGCCCACCGGCTCAACTTTGTCAACTACGACCGACCCGCCGAGTTCCTGGTCTACGCCCACGAAGGGCCGGACGTCCGCACGACGATGCAGCAGATAGAACACCTCTCCCTGCGCGTTGCCGGGGGGCCGTACCGGATAGACGTCGCCTACGGGCCGGACGGCTCCTGGCCCTTCATCTGGTACCTGCGCAATTACCCCAACGCGCGCTACTACCCCGATAAGCCTACCCGCGACCAGGTCCTGGCGACCGTCATCATCGCCGGACGGGAGCAGTGGGGCGTGGTGGAGCCGTACGTGGGGGACGACTACTACCGGTTTGACTACTTCTTCCTCTGGTGGCCGATGGAGGACTACCGGCGGCTCACCCCGGCCAAACTCCGGGAGTGGCTGACGGACGGGAAGAAGCGGCTGGCCCTCTGGCGGATTTTCTACGATATGGATTACCGCCTCTACGATGAGATCACCGGCGGGACCCACGTTCCGGAGAAGTGGCCCCTGCGGCAGGACTTTCGCCTCTACATCCGTAAGGACGTGGTGGACCGGCTCTGGGAGTACTCGCTGGGGCCGAAGCCGCCGGAGGAGGAGACGGCCGCGCCGGACCCGTACGCGGCCGGGTGGCGGGCGCTCTCGCCGGTGCGGACCTGGGGCTCCGAGGGGAGCGCTCCGGGCCAGTTCCTGAAGCCGCGCGGCATCGCCGTCGCGCCCGACGGCTCCGTCTATGTGGCCGACTCCGGCAACCACCGCATCCAGAAGTTCACTGCCGAGGGGGTATGGGTGACCGCGTGGGGGAGTTTTGGCGGCTGTCCGGAGCAGACCCCGCCGCCGGGGACCTTCTGTGAGCCGTGGGGGGTGGCCGTGGGGCCGGATGGCGCCGTCTACGTGGCGGACCTCTGGGCCCACCGGGTGCAGAAGTTCTCTCCGGACGGGGCGTTCATCGCCCAGTGGGGCTTCTCCAGCAACTTCGGGGCCGACCTGCGGCCGGGGGCCTTCTACGGCCCGCGCGGTGTTGCCGTCGCGCCAGACGGCACCGTCTATGTGACCGACACCGGCAACAAGCGGGTCCAGGTCTTCACCGCCGACGGGGTCTATCTGCGGATGTGGGGAGGCGCGGGGTCATCGCCCGGCCAACTGAACGAGCCGGTGGGCATCGCGCTGGGCCCGGACGGGAACCTCACCGTCGCCGACACCTGGAACTACCGGGTCCAGGTGCTGGACCCGCTGGGGAAGCCGGTCCGAGAGTGGCCGATTATCGGCTGGAACAACCCGGCGGCCGAGGAGAAGCCCTACCTCGCGGTGGACCGGGCCGGTCTGGTCTATGGGACCGACCCGGGCCACTACCGGGTGCTGGTCTTCAGCCCGGAGGGGGAATACCTCTACAGTTTCGGCCGGTTCGGCTTTGACCCCGACTCCTTCGTCCTGCCGATGGGGATCGCCGTAGGGCCCGACGGTACCCTCTACATCACTGATGCGGGCGCGCACCGGGTCGCCGTGTTCAAACCGTAATGCTCGGACAGGTGGAGGAATGCGCTCGCCAACCGGTCTTGACGCCGCCCAGGAGGGGGTGTACAATGTGGTTACACAAGGAACCACATGGGGAGGACCGCGATGGAAGAGATTGGCATCCGTGAACTCAAGGCCCGTGCCTCGGCAGTGGTGCGCGCAGTCAGGGAGCGCCGTGCCCGCTACGTGATTACGCAGCGCGGTCAGCCGGTGGCCGTCCTGCTGCCGGTGGACGCCGTCCCGCCCCAGCCGGATCCAGACGAGGTGTGGGCGCGGCTGGAAGCGCTGGGCGAGGAGATCGCCCAAAACTGGCAAAGCGAGAAAAGTGCCGTTGAGATCCTCTCGGAGATGCGCCGATGAGCGCTGCTTTCACCATAGACGCTAGTGTTCTAGTCAGTGCGTTCACCCCTTCGGAAAAGGCGCACCGATCCTGCCAGGCTTTGCTGCGCGAAATCCGTCGCTCGGAGACGCCGATGATCCTGCCTACCCTGGCCATCGTAGAAATCGCCGCCGCCATCGGACGTGGACAAAGCAAACCCGATCTCGGCTATGCTTTTGCGCTGGAAGTGAGCCGCTTCCCCGAACTCACGCTGGTCAACCTGGACACTTCCCTGGCGCACGAAGCCGCCGACATCGCTGCCCGCCATCGCCTGCGCGGCAGCGACGCCGTTTACGTCGCCGTGGCGCGGCGCTTCGGGGCCACGCTGCTCACGCTGGACGCCGAGCAGCGCGAACGGGCTGCTGCCATCGTCCCGGTGCACTGGCCCGAAGGGGCGTAACAGGAGCACGGGCACTATGCCGGACCTTGCGCTCACCTTACTGGGGTCGTTGATCATTCGGCGTAGCGGAGTGCCGTTCAGCAAGAAGCCCCGATGACCATCAACTGGAACGAAGCCATTGACGAAACCGTCCGGCACCTTCAGGCCCTGATCCGCATCCCCACCGTCAATCCGCCGGGGAATGAGAAGCCGGCAGCGGAGTATCTGGCCGAGGTGCTCTCCACCGAAGGATATGGCCCGGTGATACTGGAGTCGGCGCCGGGGCGGGGGAACGTCATCGCCCGCTACTGGGGGAGCGGAGAGGCGCCGCCGTTGCTGCTCCTCTCCCACCTGGACGTGGTACCGGCCGAGCCGGAGAAATGGGAGCATGACCCCTTCGGCGGAGAGGTGGTGGACGGCTACGTCTGGGGGCGGGGCGCGCTGGATATGAAGTTCGCCACCGCGATGCAACTGGAGACGATGCTCCTCCTGGCCCGCCAGAGAGTCCCCCTGAAGCGGGATGTCATCTTCGCCGCCACCGCCGACGAGGAGGCCGGCGGGCTCTACGGCATCGGCTATCTGATAGACCACCACCTGGACCGGATTCGGGCCGAATACGCGCTGACCGAATTCGGCGGCTTCCCCATCAGCCTGGGTGGGAAGCGCATCTACCTCTGCCAGACGGCGGAGAAGGGGGTTTGCTGGGTACGGATGCGGGCCCGGGGGACGCCGGGGCACGGCTCCGTCCCCCACCCCGATAACGCAGTGGTCAAACTGGCGGAGGCGGTGGCGAAACTGGGCCAGGCCACCCTCCCCTTCCACGCCACCGATGCCGTCGCCGGGATGGTGGAGGGGATGGCCGCCGCGCTGGGCGGACTGCGCGGCGCGGTTCTGCGCGGCATCCTCAACCCGGCGTTGAGTCCCATGATACTGCGTCGGGTCATCCGGGACCCCCAGCAGGCCCATTACTTCCACGCGCTCCTGCACAACACCGTCTCCCCCACCGTCCTGCGAGCCGGGAGCAAGACCAACGTCATCCCGTCGGAGGCGGAGGCGGAACTGGACGGCCGGATTCTCCCCGGGCAGAGCCTGGATTCCTTCCTGGCGGAGGTGCGGGCAGTCGTGGGGGACGGCTTTGAGTTTGAGCCCATCATGGTGGCGCCCCCGGTGGCAACGGACCACCGGACTTCTCTCTTTGCGGCGATGGCAGAGGGGTTGCGGCGACACGACCCGGAAGCGGTGGCCGTGGTCCCAATGATGGTCACCGGTGGGACGGACGCCAAGCACCTGGCGCGAGCGGGCATCCCCTGCTACGGCTTCACGCCCGTGCAGTTGCCGCCAGAGATGAACTTCATGCAGATGATCCACGGCCACAACGAACGGATACCGGTGGCCGGCCTGGCCTTCGGCCTCCGGGTGCTGTATGAGGTGGTGGCAGGGTTCTGCCAGAAGTAGGGAGCAGGTCGTACATCAAAGGCCGCATATCGCAGGGAGCAGAACACACATCAGGGCTTCCTCTTGCCATCTTGCATTCTTGCATCCTGCATTCTTGCACAGGAGGTGAACCGATGGAGTGCCAACAGGAGCGAAACCTGACCCGCTGCACCTGCACGTATGA
>DAOTWL010000004.1:0-1734 GCA_034435875.1 Anaerolineae bacterium | reverse complement strand
ACACCGTCCCCGCCCGCCCCTCCTGGCCGTAGGCCATCCCCGGCGCGGCCGGGTGCTCGGCGACGCGGTAGGTCACGCCGTCTATGGTCAGCTCGTCGTTGGGGTTGGGCTGAAAAGGCATAGTCACTCCCTCATTTTCTCCAGCAAAACACAGAAATTCCGCCGATTCCCCGGCAGAACGACCAGGTCGGATTGCTCGGTTATTTCAAACAACCACATCTGACGAGCACCTTGCAGGACGAGAAAACCCTGGTCGGAAACAACACTTGCTGGAGGAGAAGGCCTGAGCTTCAGAACGCTGCCGCGCCATCGCGCGCCAGCTATGTCCTCTGCCAAAGGCCGCGCGAAGGACAAAAGACCTCCCTGCTCCAGGAGTTCCACTGCATCGTCTTTCCTGCCAGTTTCTGCCTGCTCGCGAGCACGCTGTAATAGGTCGGCAGAAAGGGTGCCCAGAACGGAAGCCCGATCTCCCTCCGGAACTTGCATAAATTCAACGCCTCGGCTGAGGACCGCGTCCCAATCCGGGATGGCTTCCAGGCAGCAGACAACGGCCTGCTCTGTGCGGTACTCTGTGATCAGCGGCTCCTTGAAGAAATAGGTGACGATCGCTTCTTCCCCAGAGACGGTCTTGCTGAAACGAAGGGAGTAGTGGCTTTGCAAAACACCCCCGATGACCATCTGAACATCAGGGTCCAGGGACCTCAACTCCCCATCTACCAGAACCAGCCAGCCGCGCGCCAGAAGGGAATGTGCGGCGGAGAGGAGGCGCCCGGTCAATTCCTTCGGCTCCACCTCGCCCAGGATAGTTCTCAGGAACTCCCCGGCCTCCTGCTCCCCGCCCATTAGACCCAGCAGGTAGGCCATCTCTTCTACTGAAAGTCGAAGCAACTTCATTTCACACCTCCGCAAGGAGATCAGGGTGTCGTCGCCGGAACCGTTTGCTGGTAGGCGTTGACAACCCCCTGCACGATGGACTGGAGTCTTCGGTCCACCACATCTATCGCCTTTTCGCGAACCCCATACCGATCTGTTGCCCATTGTGTTCCCACACTGGCAGCGGTGCCCAAGATCAAGGAGGCTGCTGCTGTCCCCACCGCGAAACCAGCGGTTGTTCCAAGGCCGGGCAGAAGAACGGTCCCCAGTGCGGTCGCTCCCCACGTAATAACCTGCGCAGCAATAAAAGAAGTGGCCACAGGTGCCAACGTCAGGGCAGCATCCACGACCACCGCGCTGACCAGCCTGGTTCCACGATATTCCGCAAAATCCGTCATCCATTTACTCGCAATGACAGGGATGCGCAGCACAATCCCCCACTTCAGCATATGGGATGGCAGGTTAGCGGCCTTGAAGTGGTTAAAATGACCGGGGAGCATAACCATCTCGCGGAATTCTCGCAGTCCTTTGATGTGTTTCAACCAGTTGGGCAGGTTGATGATAGCTTCTCCGGCATACTTCATTCCCGGTCTCAAAGAGAGACCAACAACAGTTGCCGCGCCAACGGGAGCCAGCCATTCGCCCAGTCGAATAACTCTGCGTATTTCCTGGTTGACGGTGAGAATTCTGTCCCATACAGAAACGGAGGTAGGCCGCCGGTGGGCTTCTATGACCGCGCCCAGCACACTCGCTCCCTCCGCGTCTGCCTGCTGGAAGGCCGTCGCCCGCTCCGCGAGAAAACGGGCCATCGTCTCGGCTCGCTCGGCCAGGGCGCGCGCCTGGCCCCGCGCCACCTGCACC
>DAOTWL010000003.1:0-3131 GCA_034435875.1 Anaerolineae bacterium | reverse complement strand
TCTATCCCGGCAGCCCCTCTCTCAGAAGCGGTGATTGCGCGTGGGTTTGGGCAGGAGAACTTGCGTCAGATTGAGTTTGACTGTATGTCCGGATGGATATATCCTTCCGGTGGTCTTCAGCCAGGAGTCTATAGTTTCCACTATGACCTTTTAAAAGAGCGTAGACGGACTTTCCCATCCCTGCTACTTTCTCCACCGGAGCCCCGGGATCCCTTTATCACTCGGCATCTGGGCCAGGCGCGGCTCTCGGTGGATATGAACCGGTATACCCTGGACCATCCTGCATTTGTGCTGTATGAGCAGGAAAACGCCCCGGATGCCCCCGCGCTTCGTGCCGCTGTGGCTCTTCCGGTTCATCAGACTCCCGGCTCCGAAGTGGGGTTCATCTCCGTTCCCATTGCCCTGAAAGGGCCGCTCACTTTCCTGGGGGCCAATATTATCCGGAGCGGCTCGGGGATGGACGTGGAGACCTGGTGGCAGGTCACCGAAGGCCCCATCACCCGCCCGCTTTCCATCATGGGGCATCTTCTGAACGGGGCGGGCGAAATGATCGGGCAGGACGACGGCCTGGGAGTCTCCCCGGTGGTCTGGCAGCCAGGGGATATCATCGTTCAACGACACCGGTTTCCCCTCCCCCCTCTCCCTTTGGGAGAGGGGCCGGGGGTGAGGGCCTCCCTTCTCCCTTTGGGAGAGGGGCCGGGGGTGAGGGCCTCCGAAAAACTCTGGCTGCGCACCGGTGTCTACTGGCTGGATACGATGGAGCGATGGGCCTTACAACAGGATAATCAGAAAGCAGGAGATACGTTGTGGATACCTTTGCAGTGAGGTGGCCCCTTGAGAAGGCTCTTTAAATGGCTTGCGGTAGGGCTTCTGATCACTGCATGGTGTTTATTGCTGGTTGGCAGCAGGGCTCTTTCTCTTGCGATGGATGAGCCTTTTCATATATTAGCCGGTTATTCTTTCCTTGCACGTGGGCCGCGTAGCCTGTGGCACATTTTTGAACATCATCAAATCCCAATCTTAGGGGCTCTTGAGGCCGGTCTGATTTACCTGGAGAACCCGGATATTCCTCTGGAAACGCTCTCGGGTTGGGGCAAAAACTTCATAGAGTACACTGCCTCTTTCATGCCCTATTTGCAGCCGCTGGAGCGTGCAGAGGTTGTCAGCCGGGTGCCAGTAATGCTGCTAACCTTGCTTCTCCTCGCTCTGGTGTTTAGATGGATTTTGCAACTTACTCAGGCACCTGATGCGGGATTTCTGGGTATTTTGATTCTAACCTTTGACCCGCTCCTTATGGCCCACGGACGGTTTGCGACTATGGACGCCGGAGCAGCTCTGATGGCTGTATTGACCTCATATACCACATGGGAGTGGATGCGTTCCCCTTCTTGGAAATGGGCCTTCACGCTGGGAGTTGTCCTCGGTCTCTCTGTGGTGGTCAAATTTTCGGCCATTTTATATATCATTTCCGTCATCTTAGCGGTTCTCTTGAAAATCGTTGTGGGGCAATCTGGCTGGCGGCGTCATATAGCCCATTTGTGTCTCTCGTTGGTACTGGCTTTCATCATTGTGTGGATTTGTTTTGGAATGGATGTCGGGTATATGAGCAACGTTCCTGTTCCGGTGCCTGCTCCTTTTTTCTGGCAAACGCTTCTGGATATAGACCGTAGCGCCAGCGAGAGAGCCTTTGTCGCTTTCGGCAACTTACTGTTTGGTTCCCATTGGTGGTATTTTCCCCTGAACTTCCTGATCAAAAATCCCTTGCCCTGGATAGCTGCTGTCTTCTGGGGCGCTATAATGCTTCTGCGGTCCCGGCCTCGCTGGAACTCTCTGATACCGGTGGCTTCTCTCCCCGTGGTGTATACAGCCAGTGCTATCTTGCGAGGGATGAATGTCAGCTACCGGCATATGCTACCAGTACATCCTTTTCTGGCCATGCTGGCAGCGTATGGAATATGGCGGACCCTGAAGAGGAAACCTGTGTGGCGTTCCCTCGTGGTCTGGATCCCCCTTGGGTTGTGGTATATAGGTGGAACTTTGGCCGTTTTCCCGGATGAACTGGCATATTTCAATGAACTGGTCGGTGGCCCTGCCGGCGCTCCCCGGTATCTCGTGGATTATACCCAAGACTGGGGACAATCTATGAAACAGTTGCGGGCCTACCTGGACGCGCACCCCGGCCCCGAACCATATATCGTCTACTATACCCATGTTCGTCCGGAGTACTACGGCATCCGTTACCGCTCCCTCGCACCGTCACCAGGGGCAACCTACCAGGTCACTCCTCTCTATCCTCAGGTTGGACGATACGCTATAGGAGTGAGCACCCTTTATGGACTCGTTGGCCGGGACCGAATGGAACTGGAGTGGTTCCGCCGAGCCACCCCGCAAGCGATGGTGGGGCACGCCTACTATGTATACGATGTTCGGGAACGCCCCCGCTGGCTCTTTCAGTGCTCTACTCCCGGCCCACCCTTAGATGATTCCGCCGTTGTCTGGGGATTTGGGCCTGGCGACCTGCGAAGGGGCACCTTTGACTGTACCGAGGGATGGATATATCCGCCAGGGGGTGGAATGTTGGGCACATATGCCCTTCACGGTCATCTGTTGGAGCAACCTCGGGCTTTTCTGCCCCCGAGCCTGCGCCCCCATCCGATGCCGACGGACGCGTTTGTGCGACGACATATCACTGATATGCGCTTGGCATACTACCAGCCCTTCTTCGGCCTGCTTCCGGCTTTTGCGCTTTACGAGCAAGGGATAGAATCATCGGTGGGGAATTACCGACTGATGACAGATGTGAAGGTATCCGGTGAGGAGTCTCTCCAGGCGCCTGTGTCGCTGGTAGGGCCGCTAACTTTTTTAGGGGCTGTTGCTTTTCGGGACCAATCCGGTCTTGACGTAGAAACCTGGTGGCGGGTCACCGAGGGCTCTATCACCCGCCCGCTTTCCATCATGGGGCATCTCCTGAACGGGGCGGGTGAGATGATCGGGCAGAATGACGGTCTGGGGGTTTCGCCGGTGGTCTGGCAGCCAGGGGACATCATCGTCCAGCGCCACCGGTTTCCGTTGCCGCCGGAGGGGGAGGAACTCTGGCTGCGCACCGGCGTCTACTGGCTGGATACGATGGA
>DAOTWL010000002.1:0-28938 GCA_034435875.1 Anaerolineae bacterium | reverse complement strand
TGGAAGAGTTCCCGGTGTTTCTCTTCGTCCATTCGGAATGGGCGGGGCCATTGCCAGATCACTCCGCCGTTATATGGGATTTGCTCCCATTGGATTCTCACTTCCCGCTCGGCCAGTTCCCTCAATGCCTCGCCCCCCTGGGTGTTGGCCAGGTACTGCCAAAGAAGGCCGTAGAGGTCCACGCGGGGCCAGGTCAGGGGGATCGCCGACGCCATCACCTTAGACGCGTCCGGGAAGGTTGCCACTTGCGAGCGTTCCATCTGGTCGGGGCGCAGGAAGCATTTGACCCGGATTCGCCGGGTAGGGCGCAATTCCAGCGCCACCTGCAGCAACCCCCGAATCAGGGCGTACATCTCCTTCCAGCGGTCGGCCGCCCGATCCAGCGCGTCAAAGAGAACAAGGGACCAAATGCCCCGGTTCTGCAATTGCTGGTCTTTCTCCTCCAACCCGTAAGCGATGTCCTCAGGGTGGTTTTCCACCCAATCCACCCGGCCTGCCCAGTCCCGGATTTCGGGCAACTTCTCGGCCAGCAAACTGTAAGCGACCACCGTGCGCCAGATGCGGCGAGGCTCTTTGCCGGCGCTCAACAATCGGCTCAGGGTGTCCTTATCTGGGTATTGGGCGATCTGCGGTTGTTCTCCGAACCCGATCAAAATCTCGGTGCTCTCTTCTATCTGGGCGAAGCGGTCTACCTGAGCGATCAGTTTCCGGATGGAAGGTTCTTGCAAAGCGGCCCACCAGAACGTCTTTCCCGCCCCCCGCATTCCCTGGACTACCAGGACATCGGGTCGCAGTGCCTTGGCGTGGGAAGCGGGAAAATACACATACCGGGGGGTGGGTTTCCCTCCATAAAGAGAGACCGTTTCCGGCAGGGCTTTCATCAAAAGTCCCCGAATGCTTTGGGGGTCCGGTTTCATCTACCCACCTCCAATCGCAGGTCAAATTGTTTCAGGAAATCCCCGTAGGCGCTCTGAACGGCATCGCGATCCAGCGCGCGGAGGGATGTCCATGCCATCAGTCCCCGCTCCCAGTAAATGGGCAGAGGGGTATGAGGGGCCGTCTCATCGGTCTCCGCAAAGGAAAACCGTTCTTCCCGGTCTTCAGGGAGTTCCTCATCGTAGAGATATTCCGCGAACAGATTCCAGGCGTGTTGCTGGAAACGACGCAGATACTCTTCCTGGCCAATAGGAGGCACAAGGGCGGCAACCGTGTAAAGACGTTCCCGAATCTGGCGGGTGACTCCCTGGGTCGCCCAGTGTTGGAAGAGGATGCGGTATCCGCTCCAGGTCGGCTCTGAGTCCACTCCGAACATCAGGACATTTGCCTGAAGATTGGCCACCAGCGCCGCTGCAATATCGTGGATCCCGTTCCGACTATCCAGGATCACTACGGAGGGCTCTACTGTATGTTCCAATTGCCGGACCATCCGCTGAATCCTCTCTATCCACTTTTCCGGCCGGTCGCCTAACTCTTTCGGGAACTTATCCAGATAGGCCCGCCCCAGTTGGGGGATATGCTCCCGACATCTGCTTCCATATGCCGGCACGACTATCACCTCGCCGGGGAACTCCACACTCCATCCCGGCCGGCCCAACATGTTTTCCAGAACCGCATCCCCCTGGTCTACCAGGTCCTCCACCAGCCACTCCACGATGCCGAAATCGGGATGATTTTCCGGGTCCAGCATAGAGGAGAGCGAGGGCGATTCCAGGTCAAAGTCCATCACCAGAACCCGATGCCCTTTCCAGGCCAGATGTGATGACAGGACGGCCCCGGTTGTGCTTCGCCCCAGGCCTCCCTTCAACCCAAACAACACGAAGCGCGGCGGACCGGGCAGTTCGGAGACGGTGGCCCATCGGCAACTGGTGATTTCCGGATCTACCAGGTAAACCGTAATTCCCTCTTCTTCATAGGAGATAGCATCAGATTTCATATCTTCCCGCTCTTCTTGCTCCAAAACCAGCAAAGTCCAGTTGGGCGGGTACGCGTGGGGTCCAAGTTCCCGGTGAAAAACCTCCGCCAGCTTAAGAAGGGGGCTCCGATTCTCCTCCGGGGTAGAAACCAAGGATATACGGCCCATAAGGTCTCGGAGAACCCACACTTCCTGCACCCTTTCCAGTGAAGGGCGCGTCTCTCGAATCGCATTGCGTACCCGCTCCCATATTTCGTTAAAGGTAACCATCACGGCCATCGTCGCATCCCTCCTCGGAGCGCCGCAACCACCTGGCGGCGTATTTCGTCAGCCCCTCGCCGATGTCGTACTACAAATTCTTGGTTGAAGCATAAGCGGTTAGCATACCGCTGGCTGATGTCCCAATCGTCAAATAGGTTCTCCTGCAGCCAACGCGGCGGCAGGAGGCGTCGAGCATTCCCAATCGCCCGGACACGGAGCCAGAGGTGGTTGATGTGGACCCGCTCTCGCCGGGTAAGGGTAATCCCGTGGGACTCCAACAGGTATTTTAACCCACATTCAGCACTCAAGCCATACAGGTGGTCGGCATTTGCCAGTCTTCCCTGGCCGAAAAGTAACTCGGCATCTTCCCAGTGCCTCGTATGGGCATCCAGGAAATCCTCAGGCCAGTTGGGGAGATTGATAGCCATCGGCGTCTCCACTACATTATGGATTGCCGCATCCCTTCTATCAGTGCCCTTACCAGGGCCGGCTCCTCCTCCGGCAGGACGGTGCGCGGGTCCAGCACCAGCCGGCCCTCCTCTATGCGGGCCACCACGGGCGGGTCGTGGCGGCGCAGGGCCGCCGCCACCCGGTCCGGGTCGGGCAGCGTCAGGGCCAGCAGACGGGTGGGCAGGCTCTCCCCGGGGAGGCTTCCGCCGCCCACGGTGGAGTGCCCGTCCGCCACCTCGGCCCGGATGCCGGCCCGCCGCAGCGCGCGCCGCCAGCGGCGCGCGCGCCGGTCCAGTTCCTCCACCGGCGCAGCGATCATCCGCCAGACCGGTATCTGCTCCGTCGCCTCTTCCCGCAGGTAGTGCATCAGGGTGGCCTGCAGGCCCGCCAGGCAGAGTTTGTCGGCCCGCAGCGCGCGGGCCAGGGGGTGGCGCTTCATCGGCTCCACGAAGCGGGCCTGCCCCACAAGGATGCCGGCCTGCGGCCCGCCCAATAGTTTATCCCCGCTGAAGCAGACCACCGCCGCCCCGGCGGCGATGCTCTCCTGCGCGGTCGGCTCGTGGGCCAGGCCGAAGGCGGCGGTATCCAGCAGCGCCCCGCTCCCCAGATCGGCCATCACCGGAATCCCGTGCGCCCCTCCCAGCTCCACCAGTTCCGGCAGGCCCACCTCCGCCGTGAAGCCGACGATGCGAAAGTTGGAGGAGTGGGCGTGCAGGATGAGGGCGATGTCCGGCTCCTCCGCCAGCGCGCGCTCGTAGTCCCGCCGGTGGGTGCGGTTGGTGGTGCCGACCTCCACCAGCCGCGCGCCGGATTGGGCCATCACCTCGGGGATGCGGAAGCCGCCGCCGATTTCTATCAGTTGGCCCCGGGAGATGAGCACCCCCCGGCCCCGGGCCATGACGGTGAGGGCCAGGAGGACCGCCCCGGCGTTGTTGTTGACGACCAGGGCCGCTTCCGCGCCGGTCAGTTCGCAGAGGAGCCGTTCCGCGTGGACGGTGCGGTGGCCCCGGCGTCCGGCCGAGAGGTCGTATTCCAGATTGGAGTACCCCCGGGCGACGGCGTCCATCGCCGCGCGGGCGGCGGCGGAGAGGGGGGACCGTCCCAGGTTGGTGTGGACGATGACGCCGGTGGCGTTGATGACCGGCTTCAGGGTGGGGGCCAGATGCTCCTGGAGGTGCGCCACCGCGCGGGCGACCACTTCCTCCGGCGTCGGGGGCCTCCCTCCGGCCCGTACCTCTTCCCGGATTCCGTCCAGCGTCCGGCGGATAGCCGTGACGACCAGCCGGTGGCCGTAAAAGGGAAGTAGAGCTTGGATGGCCGGCTCGTTCAGAATCCGGTCCACGCTGGGAAGTTGGCGGAGAGCAACGGTGGTCATGGCGCCTTTCCCATCTCCAATCGGCCGAGATAGATGAGGGAATCCAGGTCTTCGGCCTCCTCCGGAGCGTATCGGGCCACCATCTCCCGGACCCGGGCCACTTCCTCTTCGGAGGCAAGGCCCAGCATCCGGACCATATCGGCAATGTCCTGGGCGCGGGAGGAGGCCATCTTCATCAGCACCAGGTACGGTAGGTCCAGAACGGGGTATCCGGCGACGTCCCGGCGGGGGGAGGCCAGCGCCTCTTCCAGCCAGGGGGAATCGCCCAGGACCACGCCCACTCCCACCCCCTCCGGTGATTGAAGCAGGAAACCGGGGATAGTCAGGGAGGAGACGAAGCGGTAGCCTGCTGCCTCCAGGCGCTCCCGGACCCGGTCGCCGTCCGCCCGACGGACCAGGATGTCCAGGTCACGGGTGGCCCGCTCCGGCATGTAGGCGCGGGTCGCCACCGCTCCGGCGACCACCCAGGGGATTCCTTCCAGCAGAGCGCGCAGGTCGGGCCAGAGATGCATGGCGGTTCTCCGGCGCAAAAAATCGGCGCCGCTGCCGGTACCGGGCCGGGCCCGCCGTCGGCACAGCCCGATCAGCATCTGTCGCCGCTGGCTCGGGGTGGGGACTTCACCGGGTGCAACACCTGCCGATACTTTCATCTCTGCCCCCGAATTGTACTGGGTTGTGGGGGATATGTCAAATAGGGGCCGAGTGCCACTTGCCAATGAGATAGAATGTGGTAGAATATTTACCGCTCCGGCCCGCTAGCTCAACAGGTAGAGCAGGGGACTCTTAATCCCTTGGCTGCAGGTTCGAGTCCTGCGCGGGTCATCTGGGATAAAGGCAGCGACGCCTGGCGCGGAAGCAACGCCGGGGTTCCCTGTCCCAACGGGGTCAAAAAAACGCCTCACCCGATGGGTGAGGCGTTTTTTCTATATGCGTGACTACCTACCCGGTGATTGGAATGCGCATTTCCGCCGCTAAAGCGGTGGGCTCAGATTGCAGAGCTCTGACGAACATCCGAAAGCCCACAAAGAGGGCTTCGCATCTGATTTAGGTGCTTTTTGGCAGTTTAACAAATTATCCGGCAATGACGTATGAGGCGGATTGGGCACCCTTCTCCCCCCCAGAAACGGGGGAGCCCCCCTCTGTCTCCCCCGCTGGCAGGGGAGAAGGGCAGAAGAGAGGATTTGAGTGCGGCGGCTTCGCCGCCGCACTCAGCCCCCACCATTCCCTCCCCTCTCCCGTCTGTACACCCACCAGGGGGAGGAGAGGGGGAGAAAGGAAGGGGATTGGGGGCGGCGCCCTTCGGCCGCCGCAAAACCCCTCTGAATGGCCGCTCCGTTCGGCAAGGATAACTGCTGGTAGATTCCTACCTCCACAGCGACGTTCTCAGAAGCGTCAACGAAGGTTGACGCATAGCGCGAGAGCGCCCAGGGGAGGCCGATTTCCAATCGGCGCTCGGGGCGGCGGGAGGGGCGACCAAACCCAGCCTGAAATGGATGCATATGGGGCAACCTTTGCACCTCACCCTACCCCCGCCGCCTGCGGCGGCATCCCCTCCCCTCTCCTGACAAGAGTCAGGAGAGGGGAGGGGGTGGCGGCGCAGCTGCTGGGGGAGGGGTGAGGCCGCAGGGGCAAGCCCTGCCCCTACCATTGCAACCGGGTCGGCCCGTCCTCCCCTTTCCGGGCAGGGAGGAGAGAGGGCCAGAATCCGGCTCGGTGGTAAACCGGGGTGAGGACCGGCTTGCCTGCTACCTGAAATGTGGTAAAATACCCCTGCTGACGGCGGGGCTGAAGCCGCCCCGCCGATGCCTGACCGCAGGAGGGAGAAAACCGTATGCCGTTGAGTAAGGACGCGAAGCAACAGATTATTCGGGAGTACGGCCGTTCGCCTCAAGATACCGGCTCGCCGGAAGTCCAGATCGCCATTCTGACCCACCGGATCAATCAGTTGACGGAGCATCTAAAGGCCCACAAGCACGACGAGCATTCCCGGAGGGGCTTGCTCCGGATGGTGGGCAAGCGGCGCCGTCACCTGACCTATCTGAGCCGAACGGACCCCGAACGCTACAAAGAGGTTGTCCGCCGACTGGGCCTGCGGAAGTAGGTAGAAGTTGTAGGGGTTGGGGCGGGCGGCAGAGCCGCCCGCCCAACCCTGAATCGCACCGGGGCCGGCTGGGGGTTCGGAATTGGGACATGTCTCGCCAGAGACCCGGGCCATGTCCCAGTTTCTAACCTCCATGCGGGCCCTGGACCATGGAGGAAGTAAATGGAAAGTCGCACATTCATAACCCGGTTGGGGGACCAATCCCTCACTTTGCAAACCGGCCATCTGGCCATGCAGGCCGGCGGCGCCGTCACCCTTCGCTGCGGCGATACGGTCCTGCTGGCCACGGCCACCATGTCCGCCGAGGAGCGGGAAGGGATAGATTTCTTCCCGCTGACGGTGGATTTTGAGGAACGACTCTATGCTGCTGGCCGCATCCCCGGCTCCTTTCAGCGTCGGGAAGGCCGCCCCCCGGAGAGCGCCATCCTCATCGCCCGCCTGACCGACCGTCCCCTGCGCCCCCTGTTCCCGAAGGACATGCGCTATGAGGTGCAGATTATCGTCACGCCCCTCTCGCAGGACGAGGAGCATCAGGCGGACATCCTCTCCATCATCGCTGCTTCCGCCGCCCTGACCATCTCGGACATCCCCTTCGGTGGGCCGGTGGGCGCCGCGCGTATCGGCTACATTGACGGCCAACTGGTCGTCAACCCGACCATCCCGGAGATGGAGCGCAGTCTCCTGGACCTGCGGCTGGCCGGGACCGCCGAGGCCATCCTGATGGTGGAGGCCGGCGCCAACGAGGTCTCCGAAGAGGTGATGCTGGAGGCGCTCCGGCTGGGCCATCAGGCCATCCAGGACGTCATCGCGGTCCAGCAGGAGATGCGGCAGGCGGTGGGTAAGCCCAAGCGCACCTACGTCTCCCACGCCGTCCCGGAGGAACTGGTCGCCCAGGTGGGGGAGCGCGTCGGCGACCGTCTGGTCTCCGCCCTCTACGACGCGCCGGATAAGGCGGCCCGCAACGCCGCCATCAACGGCCTGATGAACGAACTGAAGGAGCAATTCGGTGATACGACCGAGCCGCTGCTAATCTGGCAGGCGTTTGAGGAGGTCACGCGGGAAGTGGTCCGACGGCGCATCCTGGAGGACGGCCTGCGCGTGGACGGGCGGGACCCGTACACCATCCGGCCTCTCTCCGCGCAGGTGGGGCTTCTGCCCCGCACGCACGGCTCCGGCCTCTTCACGCGCGGTGAGACCCAAGTCCTCTCCGTGGCGACGCTGGGCACCCCCCGGGAGGAGCAGATGCTGGACGACCTCTCCCCGGAGGAGACGAAGCGGTACATGCACCACTACAACTTCCCGCCGTTTTCCACCGGCGAGACCCGTCCGCTGCGGGGCCCGGGACGGCGGGAGATCGGCCACGGCGCCCTGGCGGAGCGGGCCCTCCTGCCCGTCATCCCGCCCGAGGACGAGTTCCCCTATACCATCCGCGTCGTCAGCGAGGTCCTTTCGTCCAACGGCTCCACCTCCATGGCCTCCGTCTGTGGCTCCACACTGGCACTGATGGACGCCGGGGTGCCCATCCGCACCCACGTCGCGGGCATTGCCATGGGGCTGGTCATGGAAGGGGAGCGGTACCGCATCTTGACCGACATCCTGGGTATGGAGGACCACCTGGGCGACATGGACTTCAAAGTCGCCGGGACGGAGAAGGGCATCACGGCTCTGCAGATGGACATCAAAATCCAGGGTATCTCCGACCGGATTATGGCCGAGGCCCTGGAGCAGGCTCGCCAGGCCCGCCTGCAGATTCTGGACGTCCTGCGCCAGACCATCCCGGCGCCCCGACCGGACCTCTCCCCCTACGCCCCGCGTATGCTCATCCTGCACGTGGACCCGGACAAACTGGGCGCGGTCATCGGCACCGGCGGCAAGACGGTCCGGGCCATCCAGGATGAGTGCGACGTCAAGGTGGACATTGAGGACGACGGCACCATCTACATCGCCTCCACCCATCAGGAGGGCGCCTGTCGGGCCGAGGAGATTATCCGCCGCCTGACGGAGGTCCCCGCCGTCGGCAAAGTCTATACCGGCCGCGTCGTGCGCATCACTGACTTCGGCGTCTTCGTGGAACTGGCCCCCGGCACCGACGGCCTGGTCCACGTCTCCCAACTCTCCGACCGTCCGGTCACCAACATCCGGGACGTGGTGGACATCGGCGATGAGATTATGGTTATGGTGACGGACATTGACCCGGACGGGAAGATTCGCCTCTCCCGGCGGGCCGTCCTGGAGGGGTGGACGGCGGAGGAGGCCCGCCTGCGGGACCGGGTGCCTGCGGGCCGGGGCCTTGGCGACCGCAAGGCCCCCCCTCGCCGCCGGTAGAGAAGAGGCCAGCCACTGCGGAAGTGCCTGGCATCTCCAGCCCTATTGCAGGAGCGACTTATGTCCGACCCGGAACTCCCCTCCCCCGCGCCCGATAGCGGCATCCTGAAGCCCCGGGCAGGATTTCTGCTGCGTGCCCTTCGGGAACTGGTGGAGACCGTTCTCCCTGCCGTCCTCATTGCTCTCTTCATCAACGTGTTTCTGGCCCAGGCGACGGTGGTGCGCGGCCAGAGCATGGAGCCCACCCTCTACGATAACGAGCGGGTGATTGTGGAGAAAATCTCCTACCGGCTGACGGGTGGGCCCCGACGGGGCGATGTGGTCGTCCTGCGCCTGAACGGAGCGCAGGATATGCTCATCAAACGGGTCGTCGCGCTGCCCGGGGAGACGGTCGCCGTCCAGGGCGGGCAGGTCGTGGTGGACGGCATCCCGCTGACGGAGTCCTGGGCGGTCCGGCAGGGCGGCCCCGACTATCCACCGACCCTGGTCCCGGAGAGGCATGTCTTTGTGATGGGCGACAACCGGGGTCACTCCAACGACTCCCGCTCTTTCGGCCCGGTGCCGCTGAAGAACATCGTCGGGCAGGCCGTTTTCATCTACTGGCCGCCGGATGAGGTGGGGCCGGTAAGGTGATTTGAAGGGACTGTCACCTCATGTGACAGTCACCTGGTGGTGAGATGAGCGCCGAACCCGTCCGTCGCTGGGATGTGGGGACGAAGCGCCTGGTGGGAACGGTTGTCTTCGTCCTCCTGGCGCTGATTGTGTACCGCTTCCGGGCCGTCCTGCCGCCGCTGATCCTGGCCTTCCTGCTGGCCTTCATCCTGGACCCGGTGGTGGACTTCCTGGAGCAACGGGCGCGCCTCCCGCGCACCGGGGCCACCGCGCTGGTCTTTCTGGTCCTCATCGCGGCAGCGGTCATCGCGCCGGTGATCGCAACGCCGCCGGTTGTGCGGGCGATCACATCGCTGAACCTGGACTTTGCTCGCATCGCGGCCCAACTGGACCGGTTCTTTGCCCAGCCCATTCAAATCCTGCAATGGCAGTTTGACCTGCGGGACGTCTACCGGGAATTCCAGCAGGGGATCCGCCAGTTCCTGACCGCCGTCGCCACGGGGACGGTCAACTTCGTCTTCGGCTTCGTCTCTACCCTGTTCTGGGTCATTTTCATCCTGATCTCTTCCTTCTACCTGACCCGGGACGCCGACCGCATCGTGACCTGGCTGGATAACCTGGCGCCGCTTTCGTTCCGGGAAGACTTCATCCGGCTGCGCCACGAGATTACGAAGGTCTGGAACGCTTTCCTGCGGGGACAACTGATTCTGGGACTGTTCATCGCCGTCATCACGACGGTGGTCAATACGGCCATCGGGTTACCCAACGCCCCCGCCCTGGGACTCCTGGCGGGCGTCCTGGAATTCATCCCGAACATCGGGCCGACGGTCGCTGCCATCCCGGCAGTTCTGATCGCCCTCTTCCAGGGCTCGTACTGGCTGCCGCTGAGCAACTTCTGGTTCGCCGTGCTGGTGGCGGGGGTGTATATCCTCATCCAGCAGGTGGAGGCGAACCTGCTGATCCCCCGCATTATGGGCCGGGGGTTGAATCTCCACCCGCTGGTCGTGCTGGTGGCGGTCATCCTGGGGGGCAGTCTGGCGGGAGTGCTGGGCGTGCTCATCGCCGCCCCCACCGTGGCGACGCTGCGGGTGCTGGCGGAGTACATCTACCGCCGCCTGACCGATCAGGAACCGTTTCCGCCGGCCCCGGCGCGGCCGCTACCCCGCCCGTGGTTGGGCCGTCGTCTCTGGGACCGCATCCGGCGGCGGATTCTGGCCCGCCGCTGGGTCGTCCGTCCCGCCCGCCCCGAAGACCGGGCCGATATGGAGGCCATCTGCGCCCAGATTTGGGGCGGGGAAGATTACATCCCCGAAGTCTGGGACCGGTGGCTGGCGGACCCGGAGGGGGAACTTTCGGTGGTGGAACTGGACGGGCGGGTGGTGGCGCTGGCGAAACTGAGCCACATCGCCGATGAGGAATGGTGGCTGGAGGGGATGCGGGTCCACCCCAACTACCGCCGTCTGGGGGTCTCCCGTCTCCTCCAGGTCCACCAGTTGGCGGTGGCGGAACGACTGGGGGCAGGGGTGTTGCGGTTCGCCACTGCTTCCTATAACCGGCCCATCCACCGCAATGCGGCCCGGGACGGCTTCCGGCGGGTGGCAGAATTTCGGCGCTGGAGCGCCGATGCTGTGCCCGGCCCTCAGACGCTGCGCCCCCTGAGGCCGGAAGACCTGGAGGCGGCCTGGGGACTGGTGGAGGATTCCCCCATCCGGCGGGCCTCCGGGAGACTCTACGAGGCGGACTGGCGGTGGCATCAACTGACGAAGGAGCGTCTGGCGGCCCATATTGCGGCCGGTCAGGTCTGGGGCGTGGACCTGGACGGGCGGCTGGCCGCGCTGGCGGTCGTCCTCGCCGACCCGGAGGAGGAGCGCCTCTCTGTTGGCTATATGGACGGCACTCCGGAGGGGTTGAAGGCACTGGCCTGGGGGCTGCGCCTCCTGGCCTACCTGCAGGGCTATCCGAGGGTACGGATGTTCTCCGTAGCCGATCCGGCTCTTCTGGAGGCCCTCCGGTCGGCGGGCCTGGCCCCCGACCGGGAATACTCGCTGTACATCTTTGAAAAACAGATGAAAGGAGACAAAAATGGAAGAGATAGAAGTTCTGGCCGAAACCGATAACTACAGCATCTGGCGGACCGAGGAGCCGGACGGCGAAATCACGTATCATCTGGAGTTCGGGAGCGTCACCGTCCACTTCTTTGAGGAGGAGTGGGAGGAGTTCCTGGACCTCATCGGCCAGTTGCGCCAACAGTAGCACGATGCTGAGACCGGGAGGACATCCGGCCGGGCTCCAGGAGTGGTACGACAAACTGGCTCCGCGCGTCGCTGGCGCGCGGGAGCAGTTGCGCGCGCTTCCCCTCCACAAACTGGAACTGCGCAGCGGCGCCGTCCTGGAGCCCGAAGGGACGCTGCGTCTCTCGTTCTTCTGGCGGGACTACCGGGTCGGCCCGCCGGACTTCGTCGTCCGGCGGGCGGATAGCGGGGAGGAACCGTCGTCCTTCATCCAGGCCCTCATCCTCACCTATCTGGTGCCCGCCGACGGCACCACTCCCTCCCGGCGGTGGGTTGCCTTCCACAGCCTGCCCGACGGGATGTTCTACGCGCAGGCCTTTCGCGGCTACGCCGAGGACCGCCTGGTCCGGGAACTGGGGGAGCGGGGGCTGGAGGGGTTCCGCCGGGCCGGTGAGCGGCTGCGGGGAGAACCGCTGGACCTGGGGGATGCGGGGTATATCTTTGCGATTCTGCCGCGCATCCACCTGGCGGCCGTCTACTGGCTGGGGGACGAGGACTTCCCGCCGCGCGCATCGGTCCTCTTTGAGGACTCCGCCGCCCACTACATGCCCACCGACGGCCTGGCCATCCTGGGCAGCCAGTTGGTGACCCAGATCCTCCGCGCGGCGGGGCAGGGTTCGTAGCGAGCCACGGCGCTCGTCGTGAGTCACGCAGCGAAGCGGAGTGACATTAAAGACGATAAGGGAGCGAGATGCTGGGAATCTCACCGGTGACGTTTCTGGCGCGGCTGATCGTCCTGCTGGTGGGGATGCCCCTCCACGAGTGGGCCCACGCCTGGTCGGCCCACGAACTGGGAGATGATACCCCCCGCTGGGAGGGCCGGCTGAGCCTGAACCCCCTGGCCCATCTGGACATCCTGGGAGCCGTCCTGATTCTGCTGACCGGTTTCGGCTGGGCCAAACCGGTGCCGGTCAACCCCTACCGGATGCGGACTTCGCCCCGCGCGGGCATGGCCCTTTCCGCCTTTGCGGGGCCGGCCTCCAACCTGGTGCTGGCGATGCTCTGCGCGCTGCCGTTCCGGTTGGGGTGGGTCTCTGTGGCGGATGTGGTGGGGTTCACCCGCCTGAATCTGGCGACGCTTCTGTTCCTCATCGCCGACGTCAGCATCAACCTGGCCCTCTTCAACCTGCTCCCCTTCTTCCCGCTGGACGGGGAGAAGGTGCTGGTGGGGGTTCTACCGCCCCGCTGGGGGGACACGCTCCTCTCCTTCCGCCCCTATAGCCCCTACGTCCTGCTGGGTCTCCTGTTTCTGCTCCCCTTCCTGGGGCTGGACCTCATCGGCTTGCTGATCGGGCTGGTGAAAATCCCGCTCCAGGTGCTCCTGTTCTGGCTGTGATGGGGCAGGCCGTCTATCGGGTGTGCCAGTTCTTTGCGGCGCTGACGGCCCCGCTGGCCCGGGAGGACGCCGACGTCGTCGTGCAGGTGCTTACCCCGGCCCAGCGGGCCCTCTTCTACCGGATGTCGGCGCCGGACCGCCGCCACGCGCTGCGGGTCTTCAGGGTACTGGTGGCGCAGGGGCCCCAGGTGCCGGACCTGCTGGTGGCGGCGCTCCTGCACGACGTGGGGAAGGCCGCCAGCCCCCCGCCCCTCTGGGTGCGGGTGACGGTGGTGCTCTTGGAGCGGTGGGCGCCCCGCTGGCTGGACCGGCTCAGCGAGGGTGACCCTCATGGCTGGCGGCGGCCCTTTGGGGTCTATCAGCGACATGCCGGGATTGGGGCAGAGTGGGCGGCGCAGGCCGGGTGTTCTCCGCTCACCGTCGCCCTCATCCGCCGTCACCACGAATCCCTGATGTCGCGGGAGAGCGAGGAAGACCGTCTCCTGGCCCTGCTCCGGGAGGCCGACGGGCGGGCGTGATCGGCCTCACACGGAGACCCAAAGGCACAAAGAAAGGCATGGAGAAAATCTCTGTGTTCTTTGTGTCTTTGTGTGAGATTCTTATAGGGAGGTTGTCCATGCACCGAGACGTTCTATCCGACCTGAAGTACCTCTTTCGCTTCCCCTTCCAGGGGCCGGATTGGGCCAACCGGTTCATCATCGGCTGCGCGCTGTACTTCGCCGGATGGGTGGTCCCCATTGTGCCGGCGCTCTTCGTCTATGGCTACGCTGTGGAGGTGATGCGCCGGGTCATTCGGGGGGAAGAGCCGGGCTTGCCCCCCTGGCAGGACTGGGGCCGGCTCTTTGTGGACGGCCTGCGCGCCGGGGTGGTCGGCCTGGTGTATCTCCTGCCCGGCACGGCCATCTGGCTGGGGGGCTTCGGGCTGTATCTGGTCGGCTCCTTCGCGATGATACCGCTGGCGGAGCGTCAGCCGCCCGATGAGTTTTTCCTGGGCTTTTTCGTACTGGTGGGTATTTATATCCTCTCGCTTTTTGGGGGCTCCCTCCTGATCCTGCTGGGCGCCATTCCCCTTCCGGCGGCGACGGCCCATTTTGTCGCCAAGGACCGGCTGGGCGCGGCCTTCCAGGTCCGCCGCTGGTGGGCCGTCCTGAAAGAGCGGCGGTGGGAGTACGCGATGGCCTGGCTGTTGCTCTTCGGCCTCATCGGCATCGCATACCTCGCCCTGATGCTTCTGTATTACAGCGTTTGTCTCTGCTGGTTGACGCCGCTCCTCTGGGCGCCGTTGGCCTTCTACACCACGCTGGTCGCCGCCGCGTTCTTTGGGTTGGTGTGGAGGGAATACGGAATACGGAGTACGGAGTAGAGATTATGGAGACACGCATTACGATTATCGGCCTGGGCTGTGTGGGGAGTTCTATCGGGCTGGCGCTGCGGAAACAGTCGCCGTCGCTGGAGGTGATGGGACACGACATAGACCCGGCGGTGGCCCGTAAGGCGGCCCAGATGGGGGCGGTGAGCAAGACCCACTGGAATCTCCCGGCCGCCTGCGAGCGGGCCGCGATGGTCATCCTGGCGCTACCGCTCCCGGCGGTCCGGGAGACGCTGGAGGTGCTGGGGCCGCACCTGGAGGAGGGGTGCGTCGTGACCGATACGGCGCCCCTCAAGGTGCCGGTGCTGGAATGGGCGCGGAAATCGCTCCCGGCGCGCGTCCGCTTCGTGACCGGGTTGCCCATCCCCGGCCCCAACGCCCCGCTGACCGAACCGCTGACGGGCACCGACGCCGCGCGGGCGGACCTCTTTGAGGACGGCTTCTATTGCGTCACGCCGGCTGCCGATACCGACCCCGATGCGGTAACCGCGCTCCTGAGTCTGGTCCAGGCCATCGGCGCCCGCCCCCTCTTTATGGAGCCGGTGGAGTGCGACGGGCTGCAGGCCGGGGCGGTGGACCTGCCGACCTTTGTGGCCGTCGCGCTGCTGCGCACGCTGGTGGGGACCCCCGGCTGGGCCGATATGCGCAAACTCGTGGGCTACGACTTCGCTTCGCTGACGGGGCCGGTGGTGGCGGATGCCGCCGCCTGGCGGATGGAGGCGCTCCTGAACCGGGAGAACCTTCTCCGGCGGCTGGATATGTTCCTGGAGGAGGTGGAGCGCATCCGGCAATGGCTGCTGGAAAGCGACGAGCAGGCTCTGGAGAATGCCTACGCACAGGCGGCCTCGGGTCGGGCCCGCTGGCTTCAGGAACGCGCCCAGGGAATGCACGAAGAAGCCGGAGAGCCGGTCCAGGCCCCCGGAATGGGGGAGCAGATGGCCCAGATGTTCTTCGGCGGCCTCTTCCGCCGTCGTCCGCCCCGGAAGGAGTAGCGCGGCCTGGTGAGATGGACCGTCCCCTGCGCATCCTGATGATTGCGCCGACCTCGTTCTTCCTGGACTACGGCTGTCATGTCCGCATTCTGGAGGAGGCGCGGGTCCTGCAGCGGTTGGGGCATCAGGTGACCATCGCCACCTACTACCTGGGACGGGACATCCCCGGGCTGGAAATCGTCCGCTGTCGTCCCACTCCCTGGCGGGCCGACTACGAGGTCGGCTCCAGCCTGCACAAACTGGCCTTTGACGTCTTCCTGGCCTGGCGGGTGCTGGGCCTCCTTCTGCGCCGTCGCTTTGATCTCATCCACGGCCATCTCTACGAAGGTGCGCTGATCGGTCGGGTGCTGGGCAGGCCCTGGGGCCTGCCCGTTGTCTTTGACCGGCAGGGAAGCCTGACCGGAGAGATGGTGGACCACCGGTTCCTGAACCCCCACGGGCCCTGGTACCGCTGGGTGCGCCTCCTGGAGGAGCGCATCAACGAAATGGCGGACGTGATCGTTACCAGCACCCAGCAGGGAGCGGTCCAACTGAACCATCTGGGGGACTCCGTCCGCATCCGCCCGCTCCCCGATTGCGTCAACGCCGATTTTTTCCGACCGGGGGTGCTCTCGCCGGAGGAGGTCTCGGCCCGCCGGGCCGCGCTGGGCATCCCGCCTCAGGCCACCGTCGTCGTCTATCTGGGGCTTCTGGCGGACTGGCAGGGAATCCCCCAACTTCTGCAGGCCGCCCGTCGGCTCAAAGAATCCGGTCGGAAAGTCTATTTCCTGATCGGCGGCTTCCCGGCGGAGGCGTACTACCAGGCTCAGGCCCGCCAACTGGGGGTGGACGACCGGGTGGTCTTTACGGGCAAAGTCCCCTACGACCAGAGCCCGGCCCATCTGGCGCTGGGGGACATCGCGGTGGCGCCCAAACTTTCCGCGACCGAGGGGAGCGGCAAGATTCTGAACTACATGGCGATGGCGCTCCCCACCGTCGCCTTTGATACTCCGGTCAGCCGGGAGTATCTGGGCTCCCTGGGGGTGTACGCCAGTCCCCCCGGCGACCCGGAGGCGCTGGCGCGGGCCATCGGGGCGCTGGTAGAACAACCGGACCTGCGACGGGCGTTGGGGGAGGGGCTTCGGCAGCGGGCCCTGCGCCACTTCTCCTGGGACCGCGCCGGACGGCAGTTGGTGAGGATTTATCGGGAGGTCCTGGAGCGAAAGCGGGGGTGAAGGGGCAGGTTACGGAGAGATTGCAAGTTGGTTAAAACCCTTGTCAGATAGCCGGATTTCTGGTATTCTGATATTGACGAGGCCGCCCTTTGGTGGTATACTGTAAACATCCCACGGGAGGAGCCGCAGATGTCCGAACAACGAAAACCGAAGATTGTCTGCATTGAGGATGAGCCGGAGATGATAGACCTGGTCCGGCTGATTCTCGGGCGCAGGGGATTTGAACTGATCGGCGCGGTCGGGGGACGGGAGGGCCTGGAGACGGTGCGGCAGGTGAAGCCGGACCTGGTCCTTCTGGACCTGATGATGCCGGATATGGACGGCTGGGAGATTTACCAGCACATGAAGGCCGACGAGGAACTGCGCAACATCCCGGTCATCATCGTCACGGCGAAGGCGCAGAGCATAGATAAGGTCCTGGGCCTGCACATCGCGAAGGTGGACGACTACATCACCAAGCCGTTCGGTCCCCAGGAACTGATTGATAGCGTGAACCGGGTGCTGGGGATAGAGTCGTAGGGCCGAAAAACGTAACTACCTACCCCGATGGCTGGGATGCCCACTTCCACTTTTTCGGCGCGCTGGCCTCACCCCTCCCCTCTCCCCAATCCCCTCCCCCAACTTGGGGGAGGGCCGGGGTGGAGGGAGAGGGGGGTTTTGCGGCGGCCGAAGGCCGCCGCCGCTATTTTAGCCCCAATTTCTGCCCGACGGCCGTAGAAGCCCCATCGCCTCCGGAATCAGCGGCAGCAGGTCTCCGGCGGCCACTCCCCCCGGACCCAGCCGCCGCCGGGCCAGTTCCCCCGCCAGGCCGTGGAGGTAGGCCCCCGCCGCCGCCGCCTCCAACGGCCCCAGCCCCTGGGCCCGCAACGCCACAATCACCCCCGCCAGAACGTCCCCTGTTCCCCCCGTCGCCAGCGCAGGGTTGGCGAAGGGCTCCAGAACCACCCGCCCGTCCGGCCCGGCAACTACCGTAAACGCCCCCTTCAGGACCACCACGTGTCCCCACTCCCGCGCCTTCTGCCGGGCCACCTCCACCCGGTCTGCCTGCACCTCGGCCGTGGAACAGCCCATCAGCCGCGCCATCTCCCCGGGATGCGGCGTCAGAATACTGCCCGGGGGCAGGCGGGCGGGCCACCCCTCGGTCCGGGCCAGCAGGTTCAGCCCGTCCGCGTCCACCACCAGCGGCGGGAGCGGAATGGGCTGGACCGTCGGCTCTCCGGCGCGCAGGAACCCCACCGGGCGGCGCTCCCGTCCGCGCAGGAGCGCCGTCAGGAATTCCGCCGTCTCCTTCTCCTGGGTCAGGCCCGGGCCCAGGAGCATGGCGTCGTACCGGCTGGCCTGTTCCGCCAGGACCTCCACGGCGGGCTCCGCCAGGACGCCCAGTTCGTGGGGCAGGAGCAGATACGTCGCCTCGGAGAGGGTGGCGGCGACGGCGCAGTGAATGGAGGCGGGCAGGGCGACCGTCACCAGGCCGGCTCCGGCGCGGACGGCGGCGGCTCCGGCCAGACGGGCCGCGCCGGTGTAGTTGGCCGACCCGGCGACGATGAGGGCCCGTCCAAAAGTCCCCTTATGGGCATCGGGCGGGCGGGGCGGGAGCCAGCCGCGCACCATCTCCGGCGTCACCACTTCCAGGTCCACGTCGGCGGCCAGCGCCGGGTCGGTGCCGATGTCGGCGACGACCAGTTCGCCCAGCGCGGCCGCGCCGGGGAAGCGGAAATGGCCCCGTTTCGGATAGGCGAAGGTGACGGTCAGGTCGGCGGGGAGGGCGGCCGGGTCCAGCGCGCCGGTATCAAAATCCATCCCGCTGGGGCCGTCCACCGCCACGACCAGGGGGCGGGTTTCGGGGACGGGCTCGGGGATGCCGCCGACCCGCACCCATTCCGGCGGCCGGGGAGCGGCCCGTTCGCTCAGGACCCGACCGACCGTCCCCAGGACCTGCGCGATGGTCCCTTTCAGGGGCGGGACGGCGCCGGTGCCCAGCAGGGCGTCTATGAGGATGTCCGCGCCGGCGGCCAGTTGCCGGAGCCGGCGGAGGTCCGGGTCGGCCCCGGCGTCGGTACAGAAGACCCGCAGTTCCTGCAGGCGGCGGAAGTTCTCGTCGGTCTGGGGGTCGCGCGGGCGGATGAGGTAGCAGGCTACCTCGGCCCCGGCCTGGGCCAGATAGCGCGCGGCGACCAGCCCGTCGCCGCCGTTGTTGCCCGGCCCGACCAGGACCAGCACCCGTTTCTTCCTCACATCCTGGTGGGCCATGAGGGCCTGGGCGACGGCCCGACCGGCCCGCTCCATCATCGCCGCGTAGGTGTGGCCGGCCGCGTCGGAGGCGGCCTCAATGGCCCCCATCTGGGCAACGGTGACCACTTTCATAGAATACCTCGTTATCTCACACGGAGACACAAAGACACAAAGAATCAGAGAATCGGAGAATCAAAGAATAAAAAATTTCTTTGAGTCTCTGTGTCTTTGCGTGAGTTTACCGTGATTTCAGGTAACTGCTCAGGATGCGCTTGATGCCCACCCGTTCAAAGATGACGGTGACCTCCGCCTCGTCGCCGTGGGGGCGGACGGCGATGACGATGCCCGGGCCGAAGGTCGGGTGCTCCACCCAATCGCCGACGCCGTAGCGCAGGCTTTCAGCCTGCGGGTGGCGTAGGTGTTCAGCCTGCGTTCCCCTACTCCGGCCCGATGACTTCTGCCGCCGTTTGCCCTCCGCCAGCGTCTCGGGGATGTCCGCCAGGAAGCGGCTGGGGACGTTCGGCTCATAATCCCCCCGGCGGGCCCGGCGGAAGGCGTGGGTCAGGAACAGCCGCTCCTTCGCCCGGGTCACGCCCACGTACATCAGCCGCCGCTCCTCCGCCAGCGCCTCGGGGTCGTCCAGCGAGCGACTGTGGGGGAGCAACCCCTCCTCCAGCCCCACGATGAAGACGACGGGGAACTCCAGCCCTTTGGCGCTGTGGAGGGTCAGCAGGGTGGGGGCGTTGACCCCGTCCGTCAGGTTGTCCACGTCGGAGACCAGGGCGACATCGGCCAGGAAGTCGGTGAGGGAGAAATCGGCATACTGGGTGGCGACCCGGCGCAGTTCCTGGACGTTCTCCCAGCGGTCCTCCCCCTCTTCCGTCCCGTCCCGGATGTAGGCCTCGTAGCCGGTGTCGGCGATGACCCGGTCTAGGAGATTGCAGATTGCAGATTGCAGATTCGCAGATTGCAGATTCGCAGATTGCAGATTGGCGGATTCCGCCTGCTCCCTCCACCCGCTCACCATCCGGTGAAAGGCGGCGACGGCGGTCCGGGCCCGGCCGGAGAGGAGGGGATGATCCGGCGACCCGGCCACTTCCTCAATGATTTGCCAGACGGGGACCCCCCGGGCGCGCGCGGCGTCCTCCAGCATCTGCGCGGTCTGGGCGCCGATGCCGCGCGGGGGGACGTTGAGGATGCGCAGAAGGCTGGCGGAGTCGGCGGGGTTGTGGACGACCCGGAGGAAGGCCAGCAGGTCTTTGATCTCCCGGCGGGCGTAGAAGCGGGTGGCGCCGACCAGCCGGTAGGGGAGGCCGGCCCGGATGAAGGCCTCTTCCAGCGCGCGGGATTGGGCGTTGGTCCGGTACATTACCGCGCAGTCGCCCGGCCGGGCCTCGCCCGTCAGTACCAGGCGCGCGATGGTGTCCACCACATACTGGGCCTCTTCCTCCGGGTCGTAGGCCTCGTGGATGACCACTTTGGGCCCGTGGCCCCGGTCGGTGAAGAGCCGCTTCGGGGTCCGGTTGGTGTTGTGGCGGATAATGGCCTGGGCGACGTCCAGAATCGTCTGAGTGGAGCGGTAGTTCTGCTCCAGCAGGTACGTCGCCAGGTCGGGGTAATCTTCCCGCAGGCGGGAGATGTTGCGGTAGTCGGCGCCGCGCCAGCGGTAGATGGACTGGTCCTCGTCGGCGACGACGAAGAGGTTACGGTGGCAGGCCGCCAGTTGGCGGAGGAGGACATACTGGGCCATATTGGTGTCCTGGAACTCGTCCACCAGGATATGGAGGTACCGCTCCTGGTAGCGGGCCAGGACCTGGGGGGCTTCCCGGAAGAGGCGGACCGTCTCCATGAGCAGGTCGTCAAAATCCAGGCCGTTGTTGGCCCGCAGCCGTTCCTGGTACTGTTCGTACACCCGCCGGGCGACCTCTTCAAAGTACGAGGTGGGCTGGAAGGAATCGGGGCCGATAAGTTCGTTTTTCACTCTGGAGATGACGGCGTGGACGGCGGCCGGTGTGTAACGCTTTTCGTCCAAATTCAGGTCTTTGAGGACCTGGCGGACCAGGGCGACCTGGTCGTCGGCGTCAAAGATGACGTAGTTGCGGGGGATGCCGACCGTCTCGCCGTCGCGGCGGAGGATACGGGCGCAGGTGGCGTGGAAGGTGCCCAGGGTCAGTTCGGCGGCGCGGGAGACGCCCAGTTGTCGTTCCAGCCGCTCCCGCATCTCCCGGGCTGCCTTGTTGGTGAAGGTGACGGCCATGATGCGCCAGGGGGGGACGTCCCGTTCCAGCACCAGCCAGGAGACGCGGTGGGTAAGGACGCGCGTTTTGCCGGAGCCGGGGCCGGCCAGGACCAGCACCGGCCCGTCCGACGCGGTGACGGCTTTCTGCTGTTGGGGGTTGAGGCCGTTCAGAATGTCGGTCATAGCGAACGCAGGTGAGAGAAATCGGCGTCAATCTGCGTCAATCTGCGTTAATCGACGAGGGCCAGGACCCGCAGTTCCTGCTCCGTCCATTCGGCGAAGGCGGCGACTTCGTCCCTACGGGCCGCTTCCCGCACCCGCTCCAGGACCCGCCGGGTGACGGCGGGGTCCAGCAGCGCCTCGCCCCGCCCGACGGCCTCAATGGCCCGGATCAGGTCGTCGCTGCCGACCTGTTGGAGGACGTAGCCGCAGGCGCCGGCCTCAATGGCGTCAAAGAGAAGTTCATCTTCGGCGTAGGAGGTGAGCATAATCACGCGCGTTTCGGGCAACTGGGAGACGATGTCCCGGCAGGCGTCTATGCCGCTGCGGCCGGGGAGCCGGATGTCCATCACGACAACGTCCGGGCGGTGGAGGAGGGCCTTCTGGAGCGCCTCGCGGGCGGTGCCGGCCTCGTCCACCACGGTGAAAGGCGCGGAGGGCCAGCAGACCGCCGGGGAGGGCCAGCCCGAATCGGGCAGCGACATCTGCCCAGGGGGCGGCCCGTTCGGCGCCGACTAGGGCCCCAGCGGCGGTCAGGCCGACCGATGGCCAGCGGCCAGGCGAGGGTGGGGGGCCGGTCGGCGGCGCGGAGGGCGGAGAGGCCGACGGCCAGCAGGGCCCAGCAGGCGATGACGGCCGGGACGGCCCGCAGCCCGGTGGGAAAAAGAGATGGACGGCCCACCGGGGGGAAGACAGTCCGAACGCGGGGGCCAGCACAGCGTCCCAGGCGATCAGGGCCTCGCCAAAGGCGAAGAGGGCCAGCAGCGGCATCGGCCAGATGACGCTGACGCGCCCGATGCGGGGGAGGGCGAACAGGATAAAGAGGCCCAGCACAAAGAAGGCCAGGCCGTGAAGGAATTCCAGCAGCGGGAGCAGGGCGATGGTCATCGGAATCACGAAATCAGAGAATCACTGATGTCTTTCAGGAAGCGGGCAATTGCCTCGCTGGCCTCAACAATATCTGTTAAATATAGACGTTCAGGCCTCATAAATCACCTGCTCTTCACACAGGACGGCTTCGCGGATCAGGGGTTTCAGGCCACTTCGGGGGACCAAATCTACCGGCCTGCCGAGAAGTTCGGATAACTCGCGCGCCATTCGGCTTAAGGTGATAAAGCCGACCGGGGCATCTGGTTCAAAATCCACCAGTATGTCTACATCGCTTCCTGGACCGAAATCCTCTCGCAGCACCGACCCGAACAATGACAACCGTCGCACATAATAGCGATGGCAAATCTCGGCAAATTCTTGCTCCGGAATGAAAATTCTGGGTTTCATTACATCCTCCAAACCACTGATACAGCAAAGGTACTTGCGGCGAATGATGAAGGGCATATCCATTATAATTGGGAAGGGTGGGGAAGGCAAGTGGGTTCTTCGCCCCCCCCTGAGGGAGGGGGTGGCCCGAAGGGCCGGGGGTGGGGTGAGGATGCGGCGCCCTACCCGCAGATTCGGGTGCCGGAGGGGGTGTCCGCGTCCGTCAGAACCGAGGAGACTGTTCCGGGGATTTCTCCGGAGAAAATCTGCACGGTCAGGCCCGGATGCCGCTCCACCAGGGCGGCCATTCGCTCCACCTTGTCGGCCATTCCACCGGTCACGTCGGTGCCGCGTGCTCCCCGGAGGAACGGCCGCAGGGCCAGGAGGTCGGCCGGGGCCATCGCGGGAATCACCCGCCCCCCGGCGTCCAGCACGCCCGCCACCCGGGTGGCCAGGAGAATCCGCCGGGGGGAGAGAATGGGGGTCAGATAGACGAAGAGGTCTTCGGTAGAGACGATGGTCCCTCCCCGCACTTCGTCCAGCGCCACGTCGCCGTAGATGAGGGGCACCAATCTCCGGTCCAGTGCAGTCCGAAGCGGCGCCGTCTCCAGATAGACCAGTTCGCCGTCCCGGCAGCGGGCCGAGGCGGAGGGTTGCAGGCTGAGCACGGGCACCCCGGCCTCCAGGAAGAGGTCGGTGACGATGCGGTTGAGGCGGGCGGCGGCCGCCGCTACCTCCGCGTATCCCTGCCACTCCCGGGGCGTCCGGACCCCCTGGCGGGTGCCGTAGGGAGCGGCGGCGGCGTGGCCGAACGAACCGGACCCGTGGCCGACCACCAGTTCCAGGTCCGGCCGCGCCTCCAGCGCCTCCCGCACCTCCTCCGCCAGCCGCCGGATAACCTCCGTTCGGGGGGTGTAGGGCCGGGACTTCTCCGTAATCAGCGAACCGCCCAGTTTCAGGAAGACCCGTTCTGTCATGATCGTTCTCACACCAAGACACAAAGGCACAAAGAAATCAATCTTTGTGGTCTTTGTGCCTTTGTGTGAGATTCTAAGTTTCGGCGGCACCTGCCGCGATCTCCGTCCGCCAGACGCAGGCAGCGCCGGCCCCTTTCAGCGCCTCCTCTACCGCCCCGGCGGAGGACGGCTCCACCAGCGCGATGATGTTGCCGCCCCGACCGGCGCCGGAGAGTTTGGCTCCCCGCGCGCCGGCCCGCCGGGCCGCCTCCACCAGTCGGTCCAGCGCGGGCGCCGAGACGCCCATTTCCCGCAGGAGTTCGTGGTTGGCGTTCATCTGCTCCCCCAGCGCCCGCGCGTCGCCCCGGGCGATGGCCCCTCGGGCCGCCTCCACTGCTTCAGCGACCCGGTCAAAGAGCGCCTCGTAGCGGGCCGGTTCCGTCTCCCACCGCCGCCGGACGTCCCCCACCACCTCGCGGGTCCGGCTGGGGATGCCGCTATCCGCCACCAGCAGATGCAGCGGCGCGCCCACCGGCAGGGGCTCCGGCGGCCGTCCCCGGACGAAGTAGACGGGCCGCTCGTAGGCGATGACAGTGTTATCTATCCCGCTGGGGGTGCCGTGGTAGATGCGCTCCACCTCGTACACCAGCGCGGAGACGGTCGGCGGCTCCGGCAGAACGCCGTACCAGGCGGCCAGCGCCCGGACGATGGCCGTGGAGACCGCCGCCCCCGACCCCAGCCCGGAGGCCACCGGAATCTCCGATTCTATCCGCAACAGGGCGTCCGGTGGAGGCCGACGGAGATGCTCCGCCGTCAGAACGACCATGCGCGCCAGCGGGTGGTCGGGGGGGAGTTCGGAGAGAGGGGCATCTATCCCCACCGCCGGGGCCTGGATGCGGAAGGGGCCGGGGTGCGGGGTCAGGGTGGCCGTCGCGCGCAGTCCGCTCAGGGGGACGGCGACCGCCGGCCGCCCGTACACCACCGCATGCTCCCCCAGCAGGATCACCTTGCCCGACGCGGAGGCCCTGCAGGGGCCTCGCTGCCTTTTACCCCCTTGAATTCCGAAAAGGGGGATGAAGGGGGGATTTTGGGGCGGGCGGCCTGGCCGCTCGCCCCAAAATCCCCCCATTTTCGGGGAAAGGGCAGGGAGTGGGGTGAGGGTTCTATCTTCTACCCCAGATACATAATCAGAATGACGGCCAGCCCCCATAGCAGTACTCCGACCTGGAGCGGTCGGTCCCGCAGGACAATCTCCTCCGGCTCCCCGCCCAGCCCCTTGACGTAGACCAGATACAGGTAGCGAAAGACGGCGTAGAGGACGAAGGGCACCGTCAGCATCATCAGGTGGTTCGGCGGCAGGTTGGGCGCGGAGAAGGTGTACAGGGTGTAGGCCACCAGGGTCGCGGCGGTCACGATGAGGATGAACTGGTCCAGGAGGAGGATGGTGTATTCCCCCAGACTCTCCCGATGGCTGTTGGCGTTCTCTCCCAGGAGGGTCAGTTCGTGGCGGCGTTTGCTGAAACTGATGAAGAGGGCCAGCAGACCCATGCAGGTGTAAATCCAGGGGGAGAACCGCTCCGCCTCCACCAGCGGGATACCGGCGGCGACGCGCAGGACGAACCCCGCCGCCACCGCCATCGCGTCCACGATGACGAGGTTCTTGAGGGAGAAGGAGTAGGCAATCTGCAGGACGAAATACACGGCCAGGATCGCGCCGAAGAGGGGGTCCAGCCGGAATCCAGCGGGCAGACCGACCAGCGGGATGAGGACGGCCGCCGTCAGCGCCAGGCGCGGGGAGAGCCGCCCCGATGCAATGGGCCGATTCCGCTTGCGCGGGTGCTGACGGTCCTTCTCCGCATCTGCCAGGTCGTTGATCAGGTAGACGGCGCCTGAAATCAGGCACAGGAGGACGAAACCGGCCAGGGTCCGGGCGAGATAGACGGGATGGAACAGTTTCAGGTCAAAGACCAGCGGGGCGAAGACGAAGATGTTCTTCGCCCACTGTTTGGGACGCATCGCTTCTATCAGTGCTTTTAGCGACATTCGCTGGCTCCTGGAGAGTCGGACTCTGCCTCACCCCACCCCCGGCGGCTTCGCCGCCACCCCCTCCCCTCTCCCGAACGAAGTTCGGGAGAGGGGAGGGGGGTCAGGGCATAAGCGTTAACTTCAGAGGCTGTGTCGGTTGGGTTGTCGCCCCGGGAGCCGACTGAAGTCAGCCTCTCTGGGCCTTCGGCCGGGTTGCTTCACTTCGTTCGCAACGAGGTCGGCTTTCGCCGACCTCCTGAGAAGGGCGTCAACCTGATGCCGCTATGGGGCTACAGGACATCCTCTATCCGGAGCCCGCGCGCCTGGGCGCGCAGCAGCATCCACTCCTGGATGTTGGCCGGAGGCAGGGGGACTTCCTCCGCCGAGAGGCGCTCCAGGCGAATCGCCCCCGCCGGGCACGCCAGGGTACAGACCCCGCACCCCAGGCATCGGGCGGGGTCCACCACCGCCACGTCCTCCGGCACTGAGAGGGCTCCGAAAGGGCATCGGTCCACGCAGGCCCCGCATCCCAGGCAGACCTCCGGGTCCACGGCGGAGCGGAAGCCGGAGCGGGCCACCGCCGTGGGGACGGCGAACTCCGTCAGCCCCCGCAGGACGGCGCAGCAGCACGGACAGCAGTTGCAGATGTAGTAGTGCCGGTCGCGGAAGTTGCCCGTGGTGTGGACCAGGCCCGCCTCCTCCGCCACCCGCAGGACCTGCAGCGCCTCCTCTTTGGTGATGGGGCGGGTCACCTCGTCGTGGTCAAAGGCCCCCTCCACCGGCGCCAGGATCAGGCAGATCTCCAGAGGGGCGTCGCATCCCTTGCCGAGCAGCCGCTGCTGGTTCCGGCAGATGCAATCCCGCACGCCCCAGGATTTGGCGCTCTCCACGATGGCCGCCGCGCGCTCGTAGGGAAAGACCTCCAGGTCCGTCGGGATAGCCTCCTGGACGGGGATGACCCGGTGGATGGGTGGGTGGGCGTCCAGAATCGTCCGGCCGCCGATTTCCCGGAAATATTGCTCCGTCAGCGCGGCCAGTTCGGCGTCCATTCGGCGCACCTGCTCCTCGTAGATGCCGACCACGAAGGGCAGGAGCGCGAAGACCAGTCCGCCCTCCCCCCGACGGGCACGGATCAGCCCCTTGCGCGCCATATTCTTCAGCGTCCGGTATGCCTCCTGGGGCTCCACCCCGGCGCGTGCTGCGATGGCCTCCGCCGATTCGTACAGGAGATGCATCCCGGCGGCCAGCGCGGCCTCCTGAGGGGTGAAGAGTCTGGCCAGAATCCGGAGTTCCACCCCGCTTTCCGTCGCCGGGAAGCCGTTGGGGATGGAATCCAGACGGCGGGCCAGTTGGCGGTAGACGTTTTCTTCCATATCGGCTTCAGTAGGAGACGGCGCGCCCCAGGCCCCTGGCCTGCTCTATCCAGTTGGCGACCATGCTCACGCCGATTTTCTCGGCCAGTTCCTGGCGCCCCTGGGGAGTGGCGCTGGCATTCAGCAACGCCTCTGTGGTGGTAATGCCCAGCGCGCGCAGTTTCTCGCCGTAGGCCGGGCCGATTCCAGAGATTTGTTCTATACTTGCCATGGGACTCCTTTCCTTACGATTGGCTGGTGGATTCATTTTCCAGCGGCGGCAGGTCCTCCAGGCGCTGCAGGCCGAAGTGTTGCAGGAAGGCAAAGGTCGGAGCGTAGAGAATGGGACGGCCGGGAGCCGGTGCCCGCCCCGCCTCTTCTACCAAGCCGGATGTCAGCAGGGTGCGCAGGACGCTATCGCAATTCACCCCCCGGATGGCCTCAATCTCCGGGCGGGAGATGGGGCCCCGGTAGGCGATGATGGCCAGCGTCTCCAGAGCGGCCTGGGAGAGACGGCGCCGCTCCCCCAGCCCCAGGAATCGCTCCACGTACGGCGCGGCCTCCGGCGTGGTCGTTAACTGCAACCGGTCCCCCATTCGCTGCAGGCGGATGCCCCGTCCCTGGAGCGCCGCCTCCAGTTCCCTCAACGCCTCCTCTACCTGCTCGGGAGAGGAATCCAGGGCCCCGGCCAATTGTCCGACCGACACCGGTTCGGCGGCCACGAACAGGAGGGATTCCACCACTACGGCCAGATGCTGCCCCTCGGCCATAACGGGACGGATGGTGGCTACGGGTTGGGGATGGACCGCGGGCCTTCCACCCGCCGCCGGACCACCGTCGGGGCGGGAGCGGCCTGGATGCGGACTTGAGGGGGCCCGGCCAGCCGCACGCCGACCTTCTCCTCCACCACGCGCCGGACGACCTCCAGGATTTGCGAAGCCTGAGCCGGTACGGTGATGTCGGCGGCGGTCTCCACCTCCACTTCAACGGCCACGGCGCTCCGCCGGACCCAGGCGCGGGGGCGGGCCCGCAGGACGCCGGGCAGTTGTTCCAGTTCGTAGGCGATGTGGTCGGTGACGGTCTTCAGGTTGACCTCCACGACTCCGCCGTCCACCCGTTCCACCCGCACCATCCGGCGCGGGGGGCGGCGCAGTTCCAGAACCAGGAGCAGGAGGCAGATGACCATCCAGGCCAGCGCGAAGAGGATGCCCAGGGAAATCCGCACCAGCGCAGGGGTGGTATCCAGCCAGGAGATCAGACCATCCAATCCCTGTCCCAACGCTCCCAGAATCGGGACCGGCGCGACACACAGCGCGATGCCCAGAGGCAGCGCGAGCAACAATCCGAGGACGACTAGGATGCGGTTCAGTGCGTTCATCCATCTCCCTTCGCCGACTACGGGATACGGTAATATTTCGCCAGTGCCCACGCAAAGAGGCGGCCGGGAAGGATGCCCTTCAGGACGGCGGCCAGGCGCTGGAAAGCAGGGCCGACCCGGTAGCGGGGAGCGGGGTTGGGGGAGCGGAGAATCCGTTCCAGAAGGACGGCCACCGTCTCCGGCGCGCCGCCGTGCCGTTCATCCGTCTCCACGACCTGGAGGACGCGCTCCGCGTACGGCGCGTAGGCCGAGGTTGGCGTCCAGCCGGCCACCCGCACCCGCTGATCGGTGAAGCCGGTGCGCATATCCCCCGGCTCAATCATTGTCACGCGGATGCCGAAGGGACGGACTTCCAGCCGCAGGGCCTCCGTCAACCCCTCCACGGCGAACTTGGACGCGCTGTAGAGGGCCTGGAAGGGGAGCGCGATGACCCCACCCAGGGAACTGATGTTGACGATGAGTCCTTCCCCCTGCGCCCGCATCACCGGCAACGCGGCCCGGCAGACGCGCAGGACGCCGAAGAAATTCGTCTCCAGTTGGGATTTGGCTTCGTCAACAGAGGTATCCTCTACCGCGCCGGCGATGCCGAAACCGGCGTTGTTGACGACCACATCCAGCCGCCCGGTCTCCCGGACAATGAAGTCCACGGCACGCCGGACGGACTCCTCCTGGGTGACGTCCATCTGCAGCATGACGGGCTGGCCGGGGGCAGTTGGGGCTGGGGGGAAGGGGGCACGGCGGCTGGTGCCGAAGACCCGGTAGCCGCGTCGGGCCAGGTGTTCCGCGCACGCTTTGCCGATGCCTGAAGAGGCACCGGTGATGAGGACAACAGTCTCTTCTGGGCGGCGATTCCTGGACATACGGACTCCCTTCAGGGGTGTTGGAGATATTATATTACTGCAATTCGGGGAAATGTCAAATGAGGTCACGACTTTTGCCTCTTGAAAACCGAGCGTTCATACAGCCGTAGGGGAACGGTTTGTCTGCCTGGATAACCGGTTTCAGGCAATAATCCGCCTCCCTCACCTGGAAACATCCAGGT
>DAOTWL010000001.1:0-2758 GCA_034435875.1 Anaerolineae bacterium | reverse complement strand
AACTTTAACCTCAAATTCCAGGAAAGCCTCAAAACGCCAGGATGGGTCCACGCTTTCCTGCGAAAAGAAACCTGGCCGAATCTGAGGCGAGAAGAGTTCGGGAGTTTTGCATGAACTGACTCTACTGCAAAAAGGGTAGCGTCCGTCCCGCATGTTCTTCCCCAAAAGGGCATATCTTGCTATAATTTGGTAACCCCATCCAGAGGAGTAAAAGGTTTCTGCCCAATCGCGTTTCCCACGCCAGGCTTCGTAATCAGGCATCCCTGTAAAGAGAAAGCCCAGATGGGAATAACACCAGTGTAAGATATCATAGCGATACCTTGATGGGATGGCCCAGTAAATTTTCACACCCCAACCATAGATCAAGCGCTGCAATCGCCCCATCCTCGATCGGGGACGGCTTATTGGCAAAGCCTGTGAGGGACTTGATAGGGGTCGCGGTAAGCGCCCTTCTCGCTGACCATATCTCAGGTAATGAACAAGGGGATTAATGCCCGCCTGCCGAACATCTGGATTCGCTTTCAAATAATATTCAGTATCAAAATTCGCGGACGGATTTCTGCCTTCCTTCCACCCATAACGGACAAAATGCCATAGCGGGTCAACATCTGCAAGACGACAATCCCGGTAGCGAAGAAGATAGTACGCCGGGTCAAAACCCCCACTTGTTCTGATAATGAAATAGTCAATTAAATCTCTCAGCCACATCTGTCTATACCGCTTGTGATAACTTTCTGCTAATTACTCTCAAAGGACGTGTAAACCGCCAACTGCGGCTTAGGACATATCCCAGGATTTCTTGATTCAGATCTTGGATGATCTTATCCTGCTGCTCTATACGAGCATTCTGTTCCTGGATGATCTTATCCTGCTGCTCTATACGAGCATTCTGTTCCTGAACAGATGCAGATAGCTGGATATTAATAGACCTAAGGACGTCAAGTATCGGAGATTTTGTCACTCCGCGACGGTCACTTATCTTATAATCGAGAATCCTTTGAAATGCTTCTTGCCAACGGAAAGCGTTCTTAGACAGGAGCCATTTTTCCTCCACGCTCCTTTGAGCATTAGTTGCCAAGCAGAATCGCAATTCTTGGTTTTCAATCAACTGCGTTAGACATTCCTCCCATTCGTCTAATGAATACGCCAACATCCCATTCTGGCCATCTTGCACAACGCTTATATATGGCTCAAGCCGACTATATACTCCCGGGACTCCCAGTGCAGTATACTCAAAAAACTTCAATGGACTCTTGCAACGGTTGAATAGATTGTCAACTAGGGGGGCAATGAAAATATCAGCCGTTTGGGTTTGAAAAAAGGCAGCGAAATCTTCATATGAACGATAATTGCATGGAACCCACTCTACTTGATGGTGGGTATGCAGTGAGGCAGGCGGCCGGATGCCCCAAAAACGAAGGCGGATTCGTTCTGGGTAATGATTAAGCAAGTTTAACAGCACAGGCGCAACAAACTCTAGATCAGGGTGATGAGAATCTGTTCCCATAAAACCAATCACCAAAGCAGATGAATCTTGCATAACAGGGGATTTCATACACCATAGTGTGTCATCAAAGTAATTGGGAACAACGAATATCCGCTCATTATAAGGTTTCAGAACTTCTTGCATCTTCAAAGTCGGTACAATAACCGCATCTACTTCCAACAGCGCCTGTAATAGCGATGGTAAGGCGAAAGCGTAGTAGCCCCTTTGTCTATCAGGATGGCCCTCCGGCAGGAAGAATAGCAAGTCATCTATCTCTAATACAATGGGCTTTCCTTCCTTCCTTGCAACTTCTACCACCCGTTGATATATGTCAAATCGCATAGGGAACTCGCGCTGGAAAATCACGATGTCCCCTTGAGATATAGCCTCTTTTATATCACGATTTTCTTGGAAACCATTTATAACGTGAAGTCCCAAAATGCGGAATGGCGCAATCAGTCGCACATAGGCCATTGGCTCTCCTGCGGCCAGAGAGAAAGAAAAGCAAACTACACTCTTGACTTCCACGTCCATCTACCTCTTATAGTTATCACCCCATACCGCTCCCCCTCCCCGGGAAGCACCCGGAGGGGGTAGAGGCGGTCGTGGTAATCATACATCTCCGTATCCTCCCAGTTGTGGGCGGAGACGGAGATGTGGTAGAGACCCTCCAGCAGGGGGAGGGCCGGGACGGTATGGGTGACGGTGCCCTCCCCCTCCACCGCCGGGATCTCCAGGCCGGCAAACCGGGTATTGGGGCCGGTGATGTGGATTCCGTCGCTGCGGTGGACGGCCAGGCCGAAGACGGGCCGCTCCACCCGCCCCTCGGCCCGATACTGCATCTCCACCACCAGCGGCTCGCCGGTCCGAAACTGCTGCCGCTCCCGCCCCTCGCCGTCCAGCAACCGCACCCGGAGGATACGGATTTTCCCCGTGCCCCAACGGCGTTCATCCCCGGCCGCCTGGGGCGCTTCGCCGCGCTCCCAGGTCTGCTCCAGGTACCGCCGGACCACTGCCTCCGCCGCGCCGTCCGCCACCAGGCGGCCCTCGTGCAGCCAGAGGGCTCGGCTGCACAGGGAGCGTACCATGTCCGCACTGTGGGAGACGAAGAGGACCGTCACCCCCTGCCGCCGCAGGTCATCTATCCGCTCCAGGCACTTGCGCTGGAAGGCCTGGTCTCCCACCGCCAGCACCTCATCCACCAGCAGAATCTCCGGGTCGGTGTGGACCGCCACGGAGAAGCCCAGCCGCACATACATCCCCGAGGAGTAG